>DASRRF010000348.1:0-2677 GCA_035695905.1 Micromonosporaceae bacterium
GGAGTGTTTGTCTAGAACGCGATCCAGGTCAGCGGTTCCAGGGTGGTTGCGTCGTTCGCTTTGAGCCCGGCCGACGACACCGTCCACAGCACGTCGTCGATGATGAGCGCGCGACGGATCTGGCCGGGGAACTTGGTGAACCCGTTCTGCGACAGCGGGTGGCTCACCGTACCGATCTCGGTCAGGCCGTTCGCGCTCACCTTGAGCACGAGCGCCCCTCCCTCGGGCTGCCCTCCACTGTAGACATTCACGGGTACGACGAGCAGCCCGGTCTCCGGCCAGTACAGGAACGCGTGCGGGTCGAACTCGGCCTCCGAGTGGCCGTACTTAACCTGGTACTGGTCGATGCGCTGCGGGTCGGCGAGGTTCGTCACGTCGAACAGCGACACCTGGGTACCGCGTACCCGACCCTGGTCGGTGGCGTCCTGGCCGATCCCGATCAGCCTGGTGTCGTTCACCGGATGCAGGTACGCCGAGAAGCCGGTTATCTTCAGCGCTCCGATCACCTTCGGCGCGGCCGGGTTGCGAAGGTCCACTGTGTACAGTGGGTCGGTCTGGCGGAACGTCACGACGTAGCCGACCGGGCCGACGAAGCGTACCGCGTAGATTTTCTCGCCCTTGCCGAGGCCGCCCACCTTGCCGGTCTGCACCAGCTCCTTGCCGCGCTGGTGCAGTACGTAGACCGCGGACTCGGATTTGGTGCTCCGGCCCCAGTTCTGCCCGCTGGTGGTGGCCACCCGGAGCTGACCGTCCCATTCGGACATTGAGTACTGGTTGAGCAGGAAGCCCGGCACCGAGCCGGCGGCCAGATAGCGCGGCTGACCCGGCCGTGAGGTGTCGAACTTGTAGAGCTCGGTGCGCTCCTCGGGGAACGTGGCCGGCTTCCCGCCGGGTGCCGCGTCCGCCGGCATCGGCTCCCACCACTGCTGGTCATTCGCCACGTAGAGGCTGGGACCGTTGCTGTAGACGGTGTTCCCGTCGGCCACCACGGTGACCGGGTCGCCGGACCCGAGCGTGCCGTCGTCCTTGCCGAGGTCGAAACTGAGCACGGTAACCAGCGACGTACCGGTGTAGGTCGCCGGCCGCTTCACTGAGCTGCAGCTGACCTTCCCCCGGGTGGTCCGGCCCTCGCTGGTCACCTCGTACCGGGGCAGCCAGGTGTCGATGCCGGCCTTGTCGATGGTGGCCCGGTTGGCGGCCTGCCGCTGGGCGTCGGTCTGCTTCTTCGTTCCGTCGTACGGGAACACCAACCGCGGGCCGGAGCGGACCACGACCCGCGCTATCGCGCCGACCTGCCGGGCGTCGACCAGCTCACCGTCCACTGTGTACGAACCGGTCAGCTCCGGTACGCCGCTGCTCAGGTCGACCAGCAGCAGCCGGGGGCCGACCACGGCCGGGTTCTTCGGGTTGGTCGGCGGCGGGGCGACATCCTCCACCGGACCGGGCTCCATGCCGCCGCGGAACCCGTAGTAGTACTGGCCGCGGAGCAGTACGAGCGCGCGGTCGCCGGCGAGCAGCAGGTCCGAGTCCGTCCACTGGGTCGGATCCTGCACGCTGGTACGCAGGTCGAGCCGGCCGGTCACCCGGCGGGTGGGTACGTCGACGACCCGGAGCACGCCTTGGCTGATCGTCACGATCCGGTGTCCATCGGTCTTGACCAGATCGGGCTCGTCGACGCCGGCCTCATGGGTGTTCGTACCCGAGTAGCTCGGCTCGCGGCCCTTGGTGGCGTTGCCGCTGCCGGACGTCGACTTCTGGTCCGGTGCCGCCGCGGCCGGCGCACCCGCCGCGTCCCGCGGGACCGTACCCTCGGCGAGCGCCGCCCCACCGCTGCCGCCGAACCCGTACGGCCCGACGTACCGCTTCGCGGCCTGCCTGAGCTTGGCCAGCGCGTCGTCGCAGGAGTCGAACGCCACCAACTGGAGTCCGCCGGTCGGCACACCGGCATCGCGGAACACCGCGGTGGGCTTGTCCTTCGTACACGCGGAAAGGAGAACGAGCCCGGCGGCGAGTGCGGTGCCGACGGCGACGATGCGGGATCGCTGTGTCATGCCCCCTTGGACGCGGCTCCCGCGGCGACCGTTCCCGGCGAGTCGACGAGCCTGGATAGCACGATCATGCTGCGGGTCGACGTGACGAACGGCTCGGCACGCAGCCGCTCCAGGGCCTGCTCAAGGTGCCCGATGTCGGCGGCGCGCAGGTGCACGAGGGCGTCCGCCTCGCCGGAGACGGTGTACGCCCCGACCACCTCCGGGTGCCGGCGGGTCGCCGCGGCGATCTGCGCCGGGGTGGTCCGCCCGGTGCAGAACAGCTCCACGAACGCCTCGGTGGTCCAGCCGATCGCCGCCGGGTCCACGATCGCGGTGTACGCCCTGATCACCCCGGTACTGCGCAGCCGATCGATGCGGCGCTTGACCGCCGGCGCGGAGAGCGAGACCACCGCCCCGATGTCCGCGTACGACGCACGCGCATCGGCGACGAGTGACGCAATGATTCGCTTGTCCACGTCATCGATCTGCAACGTTTCGCCTCCGGCAAGCAAGGTTCGTGCTGTTTCCGATCACGAAGCCTACCCACTGTTGGTGATCGTGATCAGCCGGCGCCGGAAGCCGCGATCGGGGGATCGGCGGCGGCGCCCGCCGATCCCCCGATCTGAGGGGAGGATCTACTTCCCGGG
>DASRRF010000349.1:0-4350 GCA_035695905.1 Micromonosporaceae bacterium
CCAGCACGTTGTGTGTGGCGTACGCCGGTGCGTCCGCGGGCCGCAACCCGTGGCCGACCATGGCCGCCTGATGGCACACCACATCGATGCCGGGTAGCAGCCGGGCGAGCAGCGCCGGGTCGCACACGTCACCGGCCACGAGACCGCCGGCGACCTCCGGGTGCGCGTCGTGCGCCTGCGGCAGCAGCGCGTCGAGCTGGATCACCTGGTGCCCGTGCCCGGTCAACGCTTCGCACACATGTGAACCGATGAAGCCGGCCGCGCCGGTGACCAGGATCCGCACGGGCCGACGCTAGCGGCTACGCCACGCCGCCGCCCCGGCGGTCAGCGAGTTGTAATAGATTCGCGGGGTGCGCATCCGGGTGGGCGGCGAGTCGCCCTACGACGTGGTCATCGGGCACGACCTGCTCGGCGCGCTGCCGTCGCTGGTCGCGGGAGCCACCCGCACGGCCATACTTCATGCGCCGCCGCTGAAGGGGTACGCGCACCGCGCCGCCGACCGGCTCGACGCGGCCGGGATCGCCCCGCTGGTCATCGAGGTGCCGGACGCCGAGCCGGCGAAGACCATCGAGGTGGCCGCCCGGTGCTGGGACACGCTGGGTCGGGCCGGCTTCACCCGGACCGACGCGGTGGTCGGGATCGGCGGCGGTGCGGTCACCGACCTGGCCGGTTTCGTGGCCGCGTGCTGGCTGCGCGGCGTACCGGTGGTGCACGTACCGACCTCGCTGCTCGGCATGGTGGATGCCGCGGTGGGCGGGAAGACCGGTGTGAACACCGCCGCCGGGAAGAACCTGGTCGGCGCGTTCCACCCGCCCGCCGGTGTCCTCTGTGATCTGTCCACGTTGGATACATTGGCGCCCGTGGATCTCATCGCGGGCCTGGCCGAGGTCGTCAAGTGCGGCTTCGTCGCCGATCCCGCGATCCTGGAGCTGATCGAGGCGGACCCGGCGGCCGCCGTCGATCCGTCCAGCCCGGTCGTGGCCGAACTGGTCGAGCGGTCGGTACGGGTCAAGGCCGGCGTCGTCGCGGTGGACCTGCGCGAGTCCGGCCCGCGCGAGGTGCTCAACTACGGGCATACCCTCGGCCACGCGATCGAGAAGGTCGAGGGGTACGCCTGGCGGCACGGGCACGCGGTGTCGGTCGGGTTGGTCTACGCCGCCGCACTGGCCCGGCTGGACGGCCGGCTGGACGAACCCACGGCGGCCCGGCACGCGCGGGTACTCGGCACGCTGGGGCTTCCGGTGCGCTACCACGGAGACTGGGTCGCCCTGCTGGAGACCATGTCGGTGGACAAGAAGGCCCGCGGCGCCCGGTTGCGTTTCGTCGTACTCGACGGCCTGGCCACGCCGTCCATCTTGGACAGTCCAGCCGAGGCGCTGCTGCGCGCGGCGTACGAGGAGGTCAGCGCGTGAAGGTGTACGTCCTCAATGGACCCAACCTCGGGCGGCTGGGTAGCCGGCAGGTGGACGTCTACGGCCTAATGTCCTATGTGGACCTGGCGGAGCTGTGCCGTAGCACCGGAACCGAGCTGGGCCTGGATGTCGACGTACGGCAGACCGACGCCGAGCACGAGATGCTGGGTTGGCTGCACGCGGCGGCGGACGAGGGCGCCGCCGTGGTGCTCAACCCGGGCGCCTGGTCGCACTACTCCTACGCCGTACGCGACGCGTGCGCGCTGCTGACCGGGCCGCTGGTCGAGGTGCACATCTCGAACATCCACGCCCGCGAGGAGTTCCGGCACCACTCGGTGGTCTCCGCGGTCGCCACCGGGGTGATCTGCGGGCTAGGCGTGGACGGGTACCGGCTCGCCCTGACCCACCTCGCTACCCTGGCCTGAGCCCCCGAAAGAGCGAGCGTCAGCGGCTGCGGCGGATGCCCCTGGTGGCCACCAGCGCTCCCATTGCGACAGTGCCGACCGTGGCGGCCAGCCACCGCCGGGTTGCGCGGCGATCGGGTACCGCTGGCGCGGCCTGCGCGGTCACCGGCCACGGCGCGGCCCGCGCAGGGGGCGGCGGAACCGGTGGGCGTGGCGGAACGGGTGGGCGCGGCGGGGGAGCGGGCCGCGGTGGCGCGACTGCCGGTGCGGCGATCGCGGGTGGCACTCGCGCCGGCGCCACTCGCCGCGGGGCAGCAACCGGCGGCGTGGCCGCGGGCGGTCGCGCAGGAGCGGCCGGCGATGGCGGCAATCCCGGAGTCCGGGTCGGCGACGGCGTTGGGGAGGGCGTCGGCGTTGGGGAGGCTATCGCCTCCGGCGGGCAGGTGGCGCCGTCCGCGTGGCCGATCGGCCGGCCCGCGGCGAGCCGGGTTGCGCTACCGGGATGCGTCAGGTCGACCCGGAACGTCGCGCCGCCCGCGTGGGTGGCCACCAGCCCGCCCAGCCCGTCCAGGTAGATCTCGGCATAGATCGAGTCGCCGGGCATCCCGGCCGGGCGCGCCAGCTGTTGCACCGTACCGGTTTCCGGGTCGATCCCGATCACTGCCGCGCGACCGTCCACAGTGGAGATCGCGACGAGCCGGCCGGTACCGCGCTCGACGTCCCAGTCCCCGATGCGTACCGGCGCGGACAGGCGTACGGCGTGCTGGATCGTGAGGTACGCCGGCTCCGCCGGGTCAACCTCCACTGTGTACACGGTCGGGCCGTGCAGCAGGTACCAGCGGTCGCCGGAGATCGCCCCCGCGTAGGTCGCGGCGAACCGGTCCGCCGGCACCGCCGCCACCCCACCGGTGCGGACCGCGCCCAGGTCGCGAACCTGGCCCGCCGGGTCCACCGCGATGACGTGCGGCCAGCCGGGCTGGACGAGGCCGCTGGCCGGTTGCCCGATGCCGTAGAGCAGGCCCTGCGCTCCGGCGTACCCGAGCGCATTGATCTGCAGGCCGAGACCGCGCACGAGCGTGCCGGTACCGCTGGACAATGACATCCGCCAGAGGCTGGACGGTGCGGTGGCTCTCGGCGCCCGCACCGCGAACGCGCAGGCCGCGCCGGCCGGTTGGTCCGTGACGCCGACTGCGGCGGCGGTACCCAGCGCCAACGCGGCACCGGCCAGCGCTCCCACCCACGCGGCCCGTCGATGCACGCCTGATCAACGAGCGAATTTTGTCCTAGTTATCCCGTTACTAGCCACGGGGTCCGGTGGTTGGACGGATCATGGGCGTCGTCCTCTCCGGGATCGTGGCCGTCGTCGTCGCGTCCCTGTTCGCCGGCGTGCTGGTCTGGGTGGTCCAGCAGGTCACCCCGGAACAGAAGCCGGAGGCGCACATCGAGGCCACCGGCTTCGTGTTTGCCGTCGTCGGGGTGCTCTACGCGATCGTGCTGGCGTTCATCGTGATCGCGGTGTGGGACCAGATGAGCAACGCCCGGGTCAACACGTACCGCGAGGCGACCGCGCTGGTGGACACGTACTGGTACGCGCAGTCGCTGCCGGAGGAGGACCGGGAGCGCGTGGAGGGGCTCTGTAAGGAGTACGCCGAGCTGGTCATCCGCGACGAATGGCCGCGGATGCAGGCGCACGAGCGGGTGAAGATGGCCGGCTGGGACGCCCTCGACCGGCTCCGCAAGGCGGTCGAAGGCAGCGCGCCCGCGCCGGTCACGGCGTCGGCCGCGGTTGCCCCGGCCGCCGAGGGCCTTCCGTCCGACGCCGGGTACGAGCGCGCGGTGGCCCAGATCGACGCGCTGTACGAGGCTCGCGAGGTACGGGTGGCCGCCGCCGCGCAGGGTATCTCGCCGGTGCTGTGGTTCGTCCTGGTCGGCGGCGGCATCCTCACGGTGGCCTTCGCGTACCTCTTTGACATCGGTGGGCCGGTGATCCAGGCGGTGCTCGCGGTCGGGCTGACCGCGATGGTGACGCTGCTGCTGTTCGCCGTGTACCAGCTGGAGTACCCGTTCAGCCGCGGGGTACGGATCGATCCGGAAGCGTTCCAGTTCGCACTGGCCCGCTTCCTCCAGATCGGCCGCTGACAGGCAGCACGCCCGTGCGACATAGACGTTGGCCTATCCACCCGATTACCGGGGTGGGAATTAAACGTGGATAGGCCAACGTCTATGTCGGAGCCGGGTCGGAGCCGGGTCGGAGCCGGGTCGGAGCCGCTCAGGCCGCGACGGTCGGGGCGGACAGCCACGTCGGGAGCCGGTCCAGGCAGTCGTTCCAGCCCTGGGCGTGCTCGTCACACGCCGCCTGGCTGGCAAAGCGGTCGTGCACCAGGACGAGCTCGCTGCCCGCGCCGGCGGCACCGATCTCGACGGTCACCGTGGTCCGCTCGTCCTCGCCGGCCCATTGCCAGGTGAACACGAGCCGGCGCGGGGCATCGACCTCCAGGTACTCGCCGGAGACGGCCATGTCGGCGGCGGTGCCG
>DASRRF010000350.1:0-14685 GCA_035695905.1 Micromonosporaceae bacterium
GCGCGGCGAGCTCGCCGCCATGGTGCACGACCAGGTCCTACACACGCTCGCGTTGATCCAGCGCAGCGCCGCGGACACCAAGGCGGTGCAGCGGCTGGCCCGGGGCCAGGAACGTACCCTGCGCAACTGGCTTTACAAGCCGACCGGCTCGCCGACCGACCGGTTCGCCGCCGCGCTGGAGGAGGTTGCCGCCGAGGTCGAGGACACGTACGCGACTGCGGTGGAGACTGTGGTGGTGGGCGATCGCGCGGTGGATGAACGGGTCGCCGCGCTCGTCGCGGCGTCCCGCGAGGCGATGGTCAATGCCGCCCGGCACGCCAAGGTGCAGACCGTCTCGCTCTACGCCGAGGTGGAACCCGAACTGCTGAGCGTGTTCGTCCGGGACCGTGGCGCCGGCTTCGATCCATCCACTGTGGAGGAACACCGGCACGGCGTACGCGGGTCGATCATCGGCCGGATGCAGCGGCACGGTGGCGCGGCGGAGATCCGCAGCGAACCCGGCGAGGGCACCGAGGTGCGCCTCACGCTGCCGGTGGAGAAGCAAGCTGTGGAAGGGGCAACACCATGAGCGAGCTTGCGAGCGAATCGGCCCGCGCGAGCGAGCGGCTGCGGGTATACCTGGTCGACGACCACGCGATGTTCCGGGCCGGGGTACGGGCCGAGCTGGGCGCGCACGTGGACGTCGTCGGCGAGGCGGGAAAGGTGTCCGACGCGATCGCCCAGATCGCCGCGCTGGAGCCGGATGTGGTGCTGCTCGACGTACACATGCCGGACGGTGGCGGCCGCGCGGTGCTGGACAGCGTACGGCGGGCCCACCCGCACGTGCGCTTCCTGGCGCTGTCCGTGTCGGACGCCGCCGAGGATGTGATCGGGCTGATCCGGGCCGGTGCCCGCGGCTACGTGACGAAGACGATCTCGCCCGAGGAGCTGGTCGCGGCGATCCGGCGGGTGGCCGACGGCGACGCGGTGTTCAGCCCCCGGCTGGCCGGTTTCGTGTTGGACGCGTTCGCGGCCCGGCCGGACACCCCGGTGGCAGATCCGGAGCTGGACCAGTTGACCAACCGGGAGCGCGAGGTGCTGCGCCTGCTCGCCCGCGGCTACGCGTACAAGGAGATCGCCAAGGAGCTCTTCATCTCCATCAAGACGGTCGAGACGCACGTCTCGAACGTGCTGCGCAAGCTGCAGATGTCCAACCGGTACGAGCTGTCCCGCTGGGCGGCGGACCGCCGGCTGGTCTGACGGCTGGTATAGTGGCCCGCGTGATCCACCAGGCGCGCTTCTATTTTTACTACGGCACCGGGAGTCCGGCTGCTGTGGGTCGCGCCTGAACGAGGACCTACGCCAAGCCCCGGGCTCTCCGCCCGGGGTTTCTGCTTTCCGGGCGTGGATCCAGGGCCAGATCGCCCAGGGAGTACGAGATGGCCAGCACACCGATCGTCGACGAGGCCGACGCGGTCGAGCGCATCGCCGGGATGCGTACCCGGATCGATGAGATCGACAACGCCATCATGGCGCTGTGGCAGGAGCGGGCCGCGCTGTCCCAACAGGTCGGCGCCACCCGGGTCGCGGCCGGCGGGACCCGGCTGGTGCTCTCCCGGGAACGCGAGATCCTGGACCGGTTCCGCGCCACGCTCGGCGCGGACGGCACCCAGCTCGCCCTTCTGATCTTGCGGGCCGGACGCGGCCCGCTGTAGGTAGGCTCGATGGTCATGAGCTTCCCACCCTCCGCCGAGCCGCTGTCCGACGTCGAGCGGGTGCTCGCCGTCTTCGCCCACCCGGACGACGTCGACTTCGGCGCCGCCGGCACCATCGCGCGGTGGGCAGACGACGGCATTGAAGTGGCGTACCTGCTGGTCACCCGCGGGGATGCGGGCGGCTTCGACGACACCCCGCGCGAGCTGATGCCGGCGCTGCGGGAGGCCGAGCAGCGCGCGGCCGCGGCCGCCGTCGGGGTCAAGCAGGTGGAGTTCCTCGACGGGTACGGCGACGGCACGGTCACCCCGACCGTGGGCCTGCGCCGGGACATCACCGCGGCGATCCGCCGGTTCCGGCCGGACCGGGTGCTGACCAGCTCGCCGCTGCGCCGGTGGGAGCGCCTTGCCGGGCCGAGCCACCCGGACCACCTGGCCGTCGGTGAGGCGGCCACCTGCGCGGTCTATCCGGACTCGCGCAACCCCTTCGCCTTCGCCGATCTCGGCCTGGCCGACCTACCGGCCTGGACCGTACGGGAGATCTGGTTCTCCGGCGGGCCGGACCCGGATCACCTCATCGACATCACCGCGACGTTCGACCGGAAACTGAGCGCCCTCAAGGCGCACGCCAGCCAAACGTCCCATGTGGACATCGAGCCGGTGCTGCGCGAGCGGCTCGCGCTGGTCGCCGCCGCCGGCGGGCTGCCCGAAGGCAGCCTCGCCGAGGCGTTCACGATTGTCCGTACGGTGTAAGGGTTTCAGGCCAGCTTGGTGATCCGGTCCGCGGTGCCGGGCGCGATCGGGCCGGTGGCCAGGTACGCGGTCAGGGCGTCCACGTCGAACCCTGGTGCGGTGACCCGCCCGGCGCCGGCCTTCAGGTTGGTGAACCCGTCCCCGCCGTTGGCCAGGAAGTCGTTCGTGGTGACCCGGTAGGACGCCGCCGGGTCGATCGGTACGCCGTTGAACGCCAGGTTCGTCACCCGGTTACCAGGGCTCGCCGCCGCACTGCTGTCGTACGAGTACGTCAGCCCCGCGGAGACCTGCAGGATCCGCTGCAGGGTCTGCCCGCCGAAGCCGACGAACTGTTGCTCCAGAACGTCCTTGAGCTGCGCACCGGTGAAGGTCTGGGTGACGATCAGGTTGTTGAACGGCTGGACGGTGAAGCATTCGCCGTACGTCACCAGGCCGGGCGCCTCACCGCCGGGGGAGAACGCGAACGACAGCGACGCCCGGATCCCGCCCGGGTTCATCAACGCGATCTGCGCTCCCACGCCGGTCGTGTAGCGCAGCTGGGCGTCCGCGATCACGTCGCCGAGCGGGCTCTCCTGGTTCGGCTTGGTGTCCCGTACGATGTCCGCGCTGATCGAGCCGACGATCCGGTTGGCCAGCGGGGCGACCGCGATGCGGTACTTGTCGGCGATCGCCTTCGCGCCCGGGTCGACCAGGGCCGGGTTGCGGATGAAGTTGCCGCTCGCGTCCTTCTGCCACGAGCCGTCCGGGTTGCGGATGCCGTTCTCCACCAGCACGTTGTGCGCCTCGATGCTGGCGAACTTGCGGTTGTTCCGGTTCACCGTGAACGAGACGTCGGTGACCAGCGTGCCGAACGATCCGGCGCTGGTGACCACGGACAGCTCGCCGGAGGAGTTGGGCAGCGCGCAGGAGTAGAAGCGGTGCGTGTGCCCGGAAATCACGATGCCGAACTCCGGCCGCAGCCCGGCAACGATGTCGGTGATCGGCCCGGCGAAGTTCGCGCACGACGAGATGTCCGCGACGGTCGGCGGCGGGTTCTGCATACCGCCCTCGTGTATCAGCAGCACCATCGCCTTGACCCCGGCGAACTTGAGCACCTTGGCCCACTTGTTCGCGGTCTCGATCTCGTCCTTGAAGTCGACCGTGGTGATGCCGGCCGGGTTGACGATGGTCGGGGTACCCCGCAGCGTCATCCCGACGAAGCCCACCGGCACGCCGTTGACCATCTTGATGCTGACCGGCGCGAGCATCGGCTGGCCGGTCGTCTTGTCCACCACGTTCGCCGCGAGGTAGGGGAACGCCGCGCCGGCAAAGGGATCGCCGTCCTGGCAACCGTCCACCGGGTGGCACCCGCCGTTCTGCATCCGGCGCAGCTCATCCGTACCCTCGTCGAACTCGTGATTGCCCACCGACGAGATGTCCGTGCCCAGCAGGTTGAGCTCCTCGATGGCCGGCTCGTCGTGGAACGCGGCCGACACGAGCGGGCTGGCGCCGATGTTGTCGCCGGCGGAGACGGTCAGCACGGCCGAGCCGTCGGCCTGGCCGGCCGCGCGGAGTCGCTTGATCGCGGTGGCCAGGTACTCGACGCCGCCGGCGGGATTGCCGTTGACCAGGCCGGCGCTGCCGACCGGCGGATCGATGTTGCCGTGGAAGTCGTTGAAGCCGAGCAGGTGGCCGTGCGCGAGGAAGGCGGCGGGCACGCTGTCGTCGTACGTCACGGAAACCGGTGTCATGGGCGTCCACCGGGCCGCTTGCGGTGGGTGCGTGGTCGACCCACCCAGGGGTACGGCGGCCAGCACGCCGATCGCGAGGGCCGGTACGGCGACGTAACGCAGGATGGTCAGTCCGCGCCGGCGGGGCTTGCTCATGGTTATCTCCCGTCACAGTGGGTACGGAACTGAGTCATCCTCGCGCGCCGCCGGGGATGTCCGCCAGATGAGAACGGTGGCCGGCAGGTGACCGGCCGGTGCGCTGTCTTTGCCCGGGTGTTGTTCGTTGCCAGGGTGTGTTGTCCGACCCCCGGCATAGACTCAGCCCTGCGATGCATGCCCTTTCCGAGAACCCCGCGCCGGCTCCCACCGAGCCGGTTCCCAACGCTGAGCCGGCGCCGGCCGACGTCAAGAAACGCCGGCCCGCCGATCCGGAAACCCTGCTGGAGGGCCTGAACGGGCCGCAGCGGGAGGCGGTCACCCACTCCGGCGGGCCGCTGCTGATCGTGGCCGGGGCCGGGTCCGGCAAGACCCGGGTGCTGACCCACCGGATCGGCTATCTGCTCGCCGCGCGCAAGGTGCACCCGGCCGAGGTCATCGCGATCACGTTCACCAACAAGGCCGCGGGCGAGATGAAGGAGCGGGTGGCCGCGCTGGTCGGCGGCCGTGCCCGGCTGATGTGGGTGTCCACCTTCCACTCCGCGTGCGTGCGGATCCTGCGCGCCGAGCACGAGCACGCCGGGCTGAAGTCCACCTTCTCCATCTACGACCAGGACGACTCGCGCCGGCTCATGCTGATGGTGGCCCGCGAGCTGGATCTCGACCCCAAGCGGCACCCGCCGCGCAGCCTGGCCGCGCAGGTCAGCAACCTGAAGAACGAGCTGGTGGACCCGGACGAGTTCGCCGGCCGGGCGAACGGACCGGCCGAGCGGACCCTCGCCGAGGCGTACTCGCTGTACCAGCGAAAGCTCCGCGAGTCACACGCGCTGGACTTCGATGACCTGATCATGACGACGGTCGGCCTGTTGCAGGCCAACTCCGAGGTGGCGCAGAAGTACCGGCGGCGGTTCCGGCACGTGCTGGTCGACGAGTACCAGGACACCAACCACGCGCAGTACGTACTCATCAAGGAGCTGGTGGGTCCGCCGGGCGCGACCGACCCGCCGCCGGCCGAGCTGTGCGTGGTGGGTGACGCGGACCAGTCGATCTATGCGTTCCGCGGTGCCACGATCCGCAACATCATGGAGTTCGAGCGCGACTACCCGGCCGCCCGCACGATCCTGCTGGAGCAGAACTACCGGTCGACGCAGACCATCCTCAACGCGGCCAACCGGGTGATCGACCGCAACACCGAGCGCAAGCCGAAGCGGCTGTGGACCGATGCCGGCTCGGGCGAGCAGATCGTCGGGTACGTCGCGGACACCGAGCACGCCGAGGCCGACTGGGTGGCCAAGGAGATCGACCGGCTGTGCACCGAGGGTGCCGTCCGCCCGGCCGACGTCGCGGTCTTCTACCGGACCAACGCGCAGTCCCGGGTGTTCGAGGAGGTGTTCATCCGGATCGGCTTGCCGTACAAGGTGGTCGGCGGGGTGCGCTTCTACGAGCGCAAGGAGGTGCGGGACGCGCTGGCGTACCTGCGTACCTTGGTCAACGAGGACGACACGGTCAGCCTGCAGCGGATCGTCAACACGCCCCGGCGCGGCATCGGCGACCGGGCGCTGGCCAGCGTGCAGGCGCTGGCCGGCCGGGAACGCATCTCGTTCGGTGCGGCGCTGCGCCGGGTCACCGAGGCGCCGGGCATCTCCACTCGCGCGGCGAACTCGATCGGCGACTTCGTCACGATCATGGATGGGGTACGCGAGCTGGCCCAGACCGCGCCGCCGGAAGAGGTGCTGGAGGCCGTGCTGCAGCGCTCCGGCTACCTGATCGAGCTGGAGGAGAGCCTCGACCCGCAGGACGCCGGTCGGGTGGAGAACCTTCAGGAGCTGGTCAGCGTCGCCCGGGAGTACACCGAGCGGACCGAGTCGACCGCCGCCGCGGCCGAGCCGGGCGAGGAGGTGCCGCAGCCGACCCTGGCCGGGTTCCTGGAGCAGGTCGCGCTGGTGGCCGACGCGGACGAGGTGCCGGCCGACGATCCCGAGCATCAGGGCGTGGTCACCCTGATGACCCTGCATACCGCGAAGGGACTGGAGTTCCCGGTGGTCTTCCTGACCGGCCTGGAGGACGGGGTCTTCCCGCACCTGCGCTCGCTGAACGACCAGCGGGAGCTGGAGGAGGAGCGCCGGCTGGCGTACGTCGGGATCACCCGGGCCCGGCAGCGGCTCTACGTGTCCCGCGCGGTGACCCGGTCGGCGTGGGGCCAGCCGCAGTACAACATGGCATCCCGGTTCCTCGCCGAGCTGCCCGAGGAGCTGGTGCACTGGGCGCGCACCGAGGCGGCGTACACGTCGTGGAGCGGTGCCAGCGGTGGTGGCGGTGTCGGCGGCCGGTCGTCGGCCTTCGACGGTTCCCGCGCGCCGGGTGGGTACCGGTTCGGCGAGGGTGGTCGCTCCGGGGAGGGCGGCCGGTTCGCCGAAGGTACGACCAAGGCCGCCCGGCTGGCCGAGCGGCTCGGCGTACCCGCCGCCGGCCTGGGCACCGCGAGCGAACTGCCGTCGCTGCCCAGCCTGGTCGCCGGCGACCGGGTCAACCACCAGCGGTACGGGTTGGGCCGGGTACTCGCCGTCGAGGGGTACGGGGCGAGGGCGCAGGCCCAGGTGGACTTCGGCGATCAGGTGATGTGGATCGTGCTGCGGCACGCCCCGATCGACAAGTTGTGAGTGAGCAAGCCAGCAGAGTCGATCGGGGCGCCCCTCGGGGGGAGGAGGGGCGCCCCGATCCGCGGGAGGGCTAGCAGCCGTTGATGGCGATGCCGTGCGCCCGCAGCCATGGGGCCGGGTCGATCTGGTTCCACATGCCCTCGTGCACCTCGAAGTGCAGGTGCGGGCCGGTGGAGTCGCCGGTCGAACCCTCGTACCCGATCACCTGGTTGGCGGAGACCCGCTGGCCCACCGACACCGCGGTGTTGTTCATGTGGGCGTAGTGGGTCAGGTACCCGTTGCCGTGGTCCACCACGACCGAGATGCCGTACCCGCTGAACGCCCAGCCGGCGGAGGTGACCGTACCGGCGCCGATCGCGTGGATCGGGGTGTTCTCCGGCATGGCGAAGTCGATGCCGGCGTGCAGTACGCCGTCCCGCGGGCCGTAGCACGAGGTGATCTCCGCGCCCGGCATCGGGCTGACCCAGGCCGGTGTGGCCACCTTTGGCTGTGCCTTCGCGGTGGTGGGCTTCGGCTTGGCCGGGGTGGTGGCCGGCGCCTTGGTGGCCGGTTTGGGCGCCGGCTTGGTGGCCTTGGGCGCCGGGGTCGCCGGAGCCGGGGTCGCCTGACCGGGGGTGGGGGACGTACGGCTGTCGCGGTTGGCCCGGTCCGCGGCGTCCTGCCGTTCGTCGGCGAGACTCTGCGCGGCGGCGGGGGTTGCCGCGTTGGTGTTGTGGCTACCTGCGGATGCCACTCCGATGGCGGCGAAGGCGGCGATGGCCAGGACCACCGCCCCGATAGCCATCAAACGGCCACGCCCGGTGAGGGCGGAGATCCGATCGCGGATCACGGCCAGGGGGGACCGGCCGTCCGTATGGTCGTCGTTCGCGTTGTTGTCCAGCACAGGGGTAAACCTCCGTTGTCGCCGTTGACACGGACCGCCAACTGTGCCGTGACGACCTGGATACGACCAGCACGGGACCCCGATTCCGGGTTCCGGACCACCGGAGAGCGCGGCAGAATGACCGAGAAAGTCGACTACTGAGAGTTACGTGCCGGTGGGTTGAGTGTGTCCGTCGTCTCGTTCGGCAGTGTGACGCAGCACACTTTCGCCCGCGTACGCCCACGAAAAACCGCCCGAAGCGACAGGCTTGGGCGGCTTTCACACGACGGCGGCCAGGCTAGGGCGTGACCACTCCGCCATAAAGTGCCTCGACTTGGTTGGGTATGTCCACCCCGTGCGCCCGCATCCACGGGATCGGGTCGATCGGCGAGCCGTTGACGTGGATCTCGAAGTGCAGGTGCGGGCCGAACGAGTGGCCCGTGTCACCGACCAGGCCGAGCAGCTGACCGGCCTCCACGTGCTGGCCTTCCTTGACGAGCAGCCGGGAGGCGTGGCCGTAGATGGTCTCAACGCCGTTGCCGGTGTCGATGATGATGCAGTTGCCGTACCCGCCGAACCAGTGGGCCAGCGTGACGGTGCCCGCGTGGGCCGCGTAGTACGGCGTGCCCTCCGGCCGGGCCAGGTCAACGCCGGCGTGCAGCTGTCCCCACCGCATGCCGAACGGCGAGGTGAACTTGTACTCGTGGACCGGCAGCACCCAGGCGTCCGGCGCGGGCTGGTCGATCGAGGTGGTCGGGCCGCGCTGCAGGTCGCGCGAGGCCCGCTCGGCGGCGGCGCGGTTCTCCAGGTCGGTGGCGTCGAACGAGAGTGCCTTCGGGTTGGCCACCTTGGCGTCCGGCATGCCGGCGCCGGCCGCGAATGCGACCACACCGGCCCCGACGAAGGCGGTTGTCACGACGGCGGCATAGCGACCGCGGGCCGGCGTGGGAGCGCGACGTCGCCCGCGATATCGCTCGGACTCCTTCGGCGGTGGCCGGTACGGCACGCAAACCCTCCGTGGGTCTTCGTCATGCTCGTCATGGAAGTTGCACCGCACACCGTAGCCAACTCGTTATCCGTGCCACAAGCCGAACCGCGAGATTTTCCTGGGCATTGTGCGAGTGTCCGTTGTGGAGTGTCCGGCTTCGTAACTATTTGTAGTGCGGCTCGTTTACGCACGACCGTGGCCCGCCGTAGCCGGCGGGCCACTGATGGTCGTTCCTCACTCGGCGGCGCCGGGGCCGGCTGACACCAGCGCCGCGGTGCTCCCTACCAGAACGACGCCCGCGTACCCCCACGATGACGCAGCGCGATACCGTTCGGTGCGGCCGATCTGCCGCGCGGCGGGGTAACTGTGGAAGGGGACTGCCCTCGATGAGTGCTCGGATCCGGGTCGTCGTGGCCAAGCCGGGCCTGGACGGCCACGACCGCGGTGCGAAGGTCGTCGCGCGGGCGCTCCGCGACGCCGGCATGGAGGTCATCTAGACCGGGCTGCACCAGACCCCGGAGCAGATCGTGGAGACCGCGATCCAGGAGGACGCCGACGCGGTCGGGCTCTCCGTACTTTCCGGGGCGCACATGACGCTCTTCCGCCGGGTCGTGGAGCTGCTGCGCGAGCGCGGCGCGGAGGACGTGGTCGTGTTCGGCGGTGGCATCATTCCCGATGCCGACCTGCCGGAGCTGGAGCGGATCGGGGTGGCCAAGGTATTCACCCCCGGCGCGCCGACGCACGCCATCGTGGAATGGGTACGCACCGCGCTGCTGCGCCCACCGGCGGCTATCTAACTGAGCTTGCGAGGAAGCAGCGCCGCAGCCGGCGCAGTCCCTCGTCGATGTCGCCCAGCGCGATTGCTCCGTACCCGAGCATGATTCCCGGCCGCTCGGTCTCCTCCCGGGTGAACTGGGACAGGGCGTAGACCACCACCCCGTCAGCGGCCGCGGCGGCGACCAGGTCCACGATCTCACCGGCCGTACGGTCCTTGCTGTACGCGCTGAGATGCAGCCCGGCTGCGGACGGGACCAGGTCCAGCCAGGCGCCGAAGTCCCGCTCCAGGATCTCCGCGATCCGCTCATGGCGTACCCGGTACTCGTTGCGCATCTTGCGTAGGTGGCGGGCGAGCGTGCCGTCGTCGATGAACCGGGCGAGCGCGGCCTGCGACGGCAGCGCGGTGTGCCAGTCCGAGACGAACCTGGCCACCCGCAGTGGCCGGCGCAGCGACGGCGGTGCCACCAGGAAGCCGAGCCGCAGTGTCGGCAGCATCGTCTTGGAGAACGAGCCAACGTACAGCACCCGCCCGGTGTGGTCGAGGTTCTGCAGCGGCTCGATCGGCCGGCCGCCGTAGCGGAACTCGCTGTCGTAGTCGTCCTCGATGACCACGCCGCCGCACCGGTGCGCCCAGGCCACCAGCGCGATCCGGCGGCTGAGCGACATCGCCGTACCGAGCGGGAACTGGTGCGACGGCGTGACATAGACCATCCGGGCCTCGGCCGGGATCGCGTCCACGACCAGGCCGTCGGCGTCCACCGGTACGCCCACCACGCGCGCGTTCAGCGATTCGAACAGCCGCCGCACCGGCGGGTACCCCGGATTCTCCACCGCCACGCAGGTACCCGGCTCCACCAGTACCCGGGCGATCATGTCGATCGCCTGCTGGATGCCGTTCGTGACGAGCACGTCGTCCGGTGTGGCGCGGACCGCCCGGGAGACCCCGATGTGCCGGGCGATCGCCGCGCGCAGGTCGGAGTGGCCGGCCGGCGCGCCGGGCATACCGGTCCGGACCGCCGAAGGGCGTAGCTCGTGGGTCATCAGCCGGCGCCAGGTCTGGTACGGGAACAGCCGCGCGTCCGGAGTGCCGGCGCGGAAGTCGTACGCGGGCTCGGTGGCCAGGTCGGGTGGCTCGGGGATGTCCGCCCAGACCGCGCGCGGTTGCAGCGGCCCGGCCGCCGGCGGCGGCGACTCCGGTTGGTACGGATGCAACCCGTGGCTGACGAACGTGCCGGCCCCCACCCGGCCGGTGAGGAATCCGTCGGCCATCAGCCGGTCGTACGCGACGCTGACCGTGTTCCGGGAGACCTCGAGCCGGCGGGCCAGTTCGCGGGTGGGCGGCAGGGCCTGTTCGCCGCGGAGCCGGCCGTCCAGGATGGCCGCGCGGATCTGCCGGTAGATCTGTCCGGATAGATCCCGCCGACCTTCGAAGGTGATGTGGAGGTCCACGCCGGCAGCGTAGATTGGCCCCTCACAGTTTGCCCACTTTGGACCTGTCACAGGATCGGTGGGGCTTCCTACGCTGCCTGGGGGTAGTCCCTGGTCTCTAGTCCCCAGTCATAGCCCATAACCCCTAGGGACCGGGGGCTGCCCGGCGGGGGTTCGACTATCGGGGGTGTGTAGGTCGGTGACTCAACCGTCCACAGGGGACACATAGGGAGAGGCCGGACGCACCCCTCACGCGTCCGGCCTCTCTATGCACGACGCCCCGCCGCCACCCCTCGACCGACAGGGCATCGGCCGTCTACTTTGTTGTCCCGCCGGCTTCGTGCCGCCGACATCAGACACAACGACCCGTACCAGCGGGGGTAACGCAGGTCACGCCGGGATTTTCGGGTGGTCCGGGTGACCCTGTCCGGCGGCCCGTACCCGGCCTCGCTAGGCTGCGGGCGTAGCCAGCGCAACCGACCCGAAGAGGTATAGGTGGACCTGTACGAATACCAGGGGCGCGAGCTGTTCGCCCGGCACGGCTTGCCCGTGCTGGACGGAGGGGTCGCCACCACCCCGGAGGAGGCCCTCGCCATCGCCGAGCGACTCGGCGGACGGGTGGTCGTCAAGGCTCAGGTGAAGACCGGTGGCCGCGGCAAAGCCGGTGGCGTCAAGCTCGCGGAGAACCCGCAAGAGGCGGTCGCCCGCGCCACTGACATCCTCGGCATGGATATCAAGGGCCACACCGTCCACAAAGTACTGATCACGCCGACCGCGGACATCGCCGAGGAGTACTACTTCTCCTACCTGCTGGACCGGGCCAACCGGACGTACCTGGCGATCGCCAGCGTCGCGGGCGGGATGGAAATCGAGCAGGTCGCGGCGCAGGCCGCGGAGAAGGTGGCCAAGGTTTCGGTCGACGCGATCCGCGGGGTGGATGAGGCGACGGCCCGGGAGATCGTCGCGAAGGGCGGGTTCCCCGCCGAGGTGGCCGACCAGGTGACCGCGATCGCGGTACGGCTGTGGCAGGCCTTCGTCGCCGAGGACGCCACGCTGGTCGAGGTGAACCCGCTCGCCAAGACCCCGGACGGCACGGTGCTTTGCCTGGACGCCAAGGTGACCCTGGACGACAACGCGGACTTCCGGCACCCGGACCATGCCGCGCTGGAGGACCAGGCAACGGTCGATCCGCTGGAGCAGCGTGCCAAGGAGCGGGACCTCAACTACGTGAAGCTGGACGGCGAGGTCGGCGTCATCGGCAACGGCGCCGGTCTGGTTATGTCCACTCTGGACGTGGTGGCGTACGCCGGTACGGAGTTCGGCGGCGTACTCCCGGCGAACTTCCTGGACATCGGTGGCGGCGCGAGCGCGTCGGTGATGGCCAACGGCTTGGAGATCGTGCTGTCCGATCCGGCGGTGCGCAGCGTTTTCGTCAACGTGTTCGGCGGCATCACCGCCTGCGACGAGGTCGCCAACGGCATCGTGCAGGCGCTGGCCCTGCTGAAGGAGCGTGGCGAGGACGTCAGCAAGCCCCTGGTGGTACGGCTGGACGGCAACAACGCCGAGGCCGGCCGCGCGATCCTGGACGGCGCGGGCAACCCGCTCGTCGAACGGGTGGACACAATGGACGGTGCGGCGCGCCGCGCCGCCGAGCTCGCAGCCGCGGGGGTCTGAACATGGCGATCTGGTTGACTAAGGACTCCAAGGTCATCGTGCAGGGCATGACGGGCTCGGAGGGCTCCAAGCACACCCGCCGGATGCTGCGGGCCGGTACCACCGTCGTGGGCGGGGTCAACCCGCGCAAGGCGGGCCAGTCGGTCGACTTCGACGGGGTACGGGTACCGGTCTTCGGCGGGGTCGCCGAGGCGATGGCGGGCACCGGTGCGGATGCCACGGTCATCTTCGTACCGCCGCAGTTCACCAAGGACGCGGTCAACGAGGCGATCGACGCGGCGATCGGGCTGGCCGTCGTGATTACCGAGGGCATCCCGGTGCACGACACCGCGGCGTTCTGGGCGCACGCGGTCGGCACCGGCAACAAGACCCGCATCATCGGGCCGAACTGCCCGGGCATCGCCTCGCCGGGCGCGTCCAACGCGGGCATCATCCCGGCCGACATCACCGGGCCGGGCCGGGTCGGCCTGGTCAGCAAGTCCGGCACGCTGACCTACCAGATGATGTACGAGCTGAGCGACATCGGCTTCTCGACCTGTGTCGGGATCGGTGGCGACCCGGTGATCGGCACGACGCACATCGACGCGCTGGCCGCGTTCTCCGACGATCCGGATACCGACGCGATCGTCATGATCGGCGAGATCGGTGGCGACGCGGAGGAGCGGGCCGCCGAGTTCATCAAGGGGCACGTGACGAAGCCGGTGGTGGCCTACATCGCCGGCTTCACCGCGCCGCCGGGTAAGACCATGGGGCACGCCGGTGCGATCATCTCCGGCTCGTCCGGTACCGCGGAGGCGAAGAAGGTGGCGCTGGAGGCCGCGGGTGTCCGGGTGGGCAAGACCCCGTCCGAGACCGCGCGGCTGACCCGCGAGCTGATGACCCGCTGAGCCGGTCGGGCGGCGCTCCGCACGGAGGGCCGCCCGCTTACGGCGTTTACTTGGGTGTCCGGCGCTACTTGTCCGTGCCTGGCCAGCGCAGCGTGCCGGTGAGCGACAGGACCGCGCCGGTGATCGCACTGACGATGCTGAGCGCGATCGCGATGTAGGCGAGCGTCGGCGGCTTGCCCGCCTTCTTCGCCTCCTGCAGGGCGAGGAAGCCGAGCACGATCCCGACGATCGGGCAGCAGCACAGGCCGATGACGATGCCCAGCCAGCCGTACAGGTTGGTTCGGTCGTTGGCCGGCGTCGCGGCCGGTGGCGGCAGTGCTGGCGGCGGTGGCATGGGCGGTGGCGTCACGATGTCCTCCTGAGCACGGTCGGCGGGCTGACCCGCCGCAATCTCAGGTCACAATAATGGGCAAAAGTGTACGAATAAGTGCATGCCGCGCACCACTGGTGGCCGCGTCGCGGCGGGACACTCCCGTGGCGGCGTGGAAAAGTAACCACCGATGACCACCAGCGCAGACGACGCGAGCACGCGCGACACCGTGCGAATCACGGTGGATTCCCTGGCGCACCGCGAGACCGTGCGGTTGCCGACGCAGCGCGGCGTGGGCCGGCGCCCCTCGCCGGGCCGGCGCGCGCCGCTGCCACTGGCCGCCGCGGTCACCACGAGCTGGGCGGCGATGCTGTCCGCCGCGCCGGTTATCGCCGTCGTCGCGCTCACCCAGCTCGTCGACTCGGCACACGTCTCCGTCGGCGCGATGCTGCGCTACGGCCTGGCCGGCTGGCTGCTCGGGCACGGCGTACCGCTGCGTACCGGGCTCGGGCAGCTCGGCCTGGTCCCGCTGGCCGTCACCGCGTTCGCGGTCTGGCGGGTGGCGCGCGCCGGCGTACACACCACGAGGGCGATCGGCGGTCGCGGCACCCGATCGGCCCGGGTGGCCGTGTCCGCGGCGGTGGCCGTCGCTGTGGCGTACGCGTTGATCGGGGTTCTTGCCACGATGGTGGCCCGCGGGCCGTCGCTGGCCGTGGGATCGCTGCGGGCCGGCCTCACGTTCGGGGTCTTCGGCCTGGTCGCCGGGCTGGCCGGGGCGCTCGCGGCGACC
>DASRRF010000351.1:0-4758 GCA_035695905.1 Micromonosporaceae bacterium
CCCAAGCGCTCTATCCTGGTCGGCGAGTGCGACCTGGAGGAGGTCGACGGGCGGCTGGTGGTACGGCGGCGATCCGGCGGTACCCCGCTGGACCTGATCGACGTGCTGGCCGACCCGCTCTCGCTCGGGCTGAGCCAGTACTTCCGGCTCGTCCCACCGGCCGCGCACACCCCGCGGGTGACCATCGACCGGCTGATCGTCCAGCGCGAGTCGTGGACGTTCCCGGCGCGGGAGCTGGGCTTCGCGGACATCGTCGACGAGCCGCGCCGGTTCCTCGCCGCCCGGCGCTGGGTACGCGAGCACGACCTGCCGCGGTACGTGTTCGCCCGGGCCACCGGCGAGATGAAACCGATCTTCGCGGATCTGACCAGCCTGGCCTCGATCGACCTGATCGCCCGGGCCACCCGGCGGGCCGGCCGGCAGGGCGGACCGGACGCGTCGGTCACGATCAGCGAGATGGTGCCCGACCCGGACCAGCTCTGGCTGACCGACTCCGAGGGCCGGCGGTACACATCGGAGCTGCGCATCTGCGCGGTAGATCGAGCCGGGAGGCAGGGATGACGGGCGAGGTCTACGAGCTGCCGGTGTCGTTCGCGCAGCGCCGGATCTGGCTGCTCGACCAGCTGGACCCGGCCGGCGCGGCGTACCTGGTGCCCTGGCGGGTACTGCTGGACGGGCCGGTGGACCGCGGCGCGCTGGCCGGCGCGCTGGCCGCGGTCGTGGAGCGGCACGAGTCCCTGCGTACCGTCTTCCGTACCGTAGACGGGCAGCCGATCCAGGTCGTCGGCCCCGCCGTACCCGAACTGTCCTATGTGGACCTCACCGGCGCGGTGGATCCCGACGCAGCCGCCGACGCGCAGGCGGCGACCGAGGCGGCCGAGCCGATCGACCTGACCCGCGGCCCGCTGCTGCGCGCGACCCTGCTCCGGCTGGCACCGGACCGGCACCTGCTCGTACTGGTGACCCACCACGTGGTCGCCGACGGCTGGTCGTTCCGGCTGCTCTTCGACGAGCTCGCGGCGTGCTACACCGCGCGCGTGAAAGGGGTTGCGGCCCAGCTGCCGGAGCTGCCCATCCAGTACGGCGATTTCGCACTGTGGCAGGGGGAACGCTGGCAGGACGGCGGCTTCGCCGACGACGAGCGGTACTGGCGCGACGAGCTGGCCGGCGCGCCGACCACGCTCGTGCTGCCGACCGACCGGCCGCGCCCTCCCCGGCAGGCCTACCGCGGTACCGACCACGAGTTCGTGGTGGACGCCGAGCTGACCGCGGCGCTTCGCGGGCTGGGCCAGCGTACCGGGGCTACCACGTTCATGACCCTGCTCGCGGTCTTCAGCACCGTGCTGGCCCGCTATACCGGCCAGGGCGACCTGCTGGTCGGCGTACCGGTAGCGGGGCGTACCCGGCCGGAGACCGAGCACCTGATCGGGCTGTTCATGAACACCCTCGCGCTGCGCGCCCGGCTGGACGACAACCCCAGCTTCGCCGAACTGCTCGACCGGGTACGGCGCAGCACCGCGGGCGGGCTGGCGCATCAGGAGCTGCCGTTCGACCGGGTGGTCGAGATGCTGCAGCCGGCGCGCAGCCTGGCCCAGTCACCGGTGATCCAGGTGCTCTTCGCGCTGGACGAAGAGAGTGCGCCGTTCACCGCCGGCGGCGTACGCTGGACACCGTCCATCGTGGACAATGGGACGGCGAAGTTCGATCTGGCGCTGACCGTGACCGACTCGCCATCCGGTCTGGTCGGTCGGCTGAACTACGACGTCGACCTGTTCGAGCCGGCCTGGGCGCAGCGGTTCGCCGACTGCCTGCTCGCCGTCGCGCGGGCGGTGGTCGCCGACCCGCAGGCCCGGGTCACCGACATCGAGCTGCTGCCGCCGCAGATGCGGGACCGGGTGCTGGTCGACTGGGCCGGCGCCGGCTCGGCCAGCGCAGCCGGCGCCGGAGCCGGCTCGGCCAGAGCAGCCGGCGCCGGCCAACTTGGCCCGGCGGCCGACGTCACCCCACTGGTCGCCGGCATGCTGCAGGGCATACAGACCGCGGTCATCGCGACCGACGCCACGCTGAGCCGTACCCAGACGGCCAGCTGGGCCGGGCAGATCGCCACCGTACTGGCCGCGCACGGGGTCGGTCCGGACGTGCCGGTCGGGCTGTGCCTGCCCCGGACCGCCGCGCTGATCCCGGCGATGCTGGGCGTCTGGTGGGCCGGCGGCGGCTACGTACCACTGGATCCGGGCTATCCCGCGGAACGGCTGCGGTTGATGGTCGCCGACTCGGGGCTGGGCATCCTGCTGACCCATTCGAGCCTGGCCGGACTTGTCGCGACTATCGCCGGGCCGCAGGTCACCATCGTGAAGGTGGACTCCACCGAGGTCACCGACGCCGCTTCGGCGTCGCCCCGGTCCACGCCGCCGGACGCGCTGGCGTACACCATCTTCACCTCGGGGTCGACCGGCCGGCCGAAGGGCGTGGCGGTGCCGCGCCGCGCGGTGCACGCGCTGCTGCGGGCCTTCCGCGACGCGCTGTGCCTGACCTCGGCCGACCGGTTGGTCGCGGTCACCACACTCTCGTTCGACATCGCGCTGCTGGAGTTGTTGCTGCCGCTGGTCTGCGGCGGTCAGGTCGTGGTCGCGGACGCGGCCACCGCCGGCGACGGCGCGGCACTGAGCAAGCTGCTGGTGCGCTCCGGCGCCACCGCGTTGCAGGCCACCCCGGCCACCTGGCGGATGCTGGTCGCGGCCGGCGGCATTCCGGCCGGCGTACGGCTGCGGTTGTGCGGTGGTGAGGCGCTGCCGCCGGATCTGGTCGACGCGCTGACCGCGGACGGCGCCGCCGCCTGGAACGTGTACGGGCCGACCGAGACGACGGTCTGGTCGGCCGCCGGTCCGATCGCGCCGGCGCCGGCACCGGTCGAGGTCGGCCCGCCCATCGCGGGTACCCAGATGTACGTCCTCGACGCGAACCTGCGCCCGGTACCGCCCGGCGTGGTCGGTGAGGTCTACCTCGGCGGCGCGGGGATGGCCCGCGGGTACCACGGCCAGCCCGGGCTGACCGCGGAACGGTTCGTGCCCGACCCGTTGCGGGGTACGCCCGGCGCGCGGCTCTACCGCACCGGCGATCTGGCTCGCTGGCGGGACACCGGGCGACTCGAGGTGCTTGGCCGGGTCGACCACCAGGTGAAGGTGCGCGGGTTCCGGATCGAGACCGGCGAGATCGAGGCGGTGCTGGCCACGCACGAACGGGTGGCGCAGGCGGTGGTCACCGCGCAGACCCCGGCCGGCGGCCCGGATGCGGTGCCGCAGTTGGTGGCGTACGTCGCACCGGCCGACCCGGCCGGTGGCGCGCTCGATCCGGGTGCGCTGCGCCGGCACCTGCAGACTCACCTGCCGGACTACATGATCCCGGCGAAATTCGTGCAGCTGGAGGCCATCCCGCTGACCCCGAACGGCAAGATCGATCGGGCCCAGCTGCCGGTACCCAACTGGGGCAGCGAGCGGTCCGCCCGGCGCGAGCCGCCGCAGACTCCGGTGCAGATCCGGCTCGCCGAGATCTGGACCGACCTGCTGCCACCGTCCGGCCCGCTCGGCCGGCACGACAACTTCTTCTCTCTCGGCGGGCACTCGCTGACCGCCACCCAGCTGATCGCCCGGATCCGTACGGTGTTCGGGGTGGACCTGCCACTGCGCACCCTCTTCACCCATGCCACGGTGGCCGAGCTGGCCTCGTTGCTGGAGGAGTCCGGGGCCGGCGTGAGCACCCCGGCGCCCGGGGGCGAGCGCAAGGTACGGGTCGACGCCGGGGCGATGGACGCGGTGAGCAAGCTCTCCGACGCGGAGATCGACGACCTGCTGCGCACGCTGACGCCGGACGAAAGCACCTCGTGACAGGGATATGACAGTCCGATCTGGACGCGTTGCGCCCGACATCTCCGGTGTGGCTGACCGGGCTTTGGGGTAGAAAGAGTACCGGATCAACGTATCTAGATAGATCACACTCGCGCCCGATATCATCCGGTGAGGTGCGGTCGCAAACAGGACGGTTCCCATGTCTCCGGTGACCACGTTCAACGCCGACTGGGCCGCATTGGCCGCGGGAGTGCTCGGACTCTCCTCCGCCGAGGTGGTCCGGCACGCGCCGATCGCACCGTTCGTCATGCTGGGCGGCACATCACTGCGCGCCGCCGAGTTCGTCGCGACCGCGGAGCGCACGCTGCGCCGCACGATCGACCTGACCGCGCTGCTCGGTCCCGAGCCGCTCGCCCTTGTGGTGTCCGCGGCCCGGGAGGCGCCGGAGCGGCTGCCCGTACCGGCTCCGCGGGTCACCGCTGGACAGGCCCGCACCGCCACGGCCACCCAGGAAGCGATGGTGCTCAGCGAGGGCGTGCACGGCGGCACGGCATTCCACCTGCTGTTCAGCGCCGAGATCCGCGGGCCGCTGGACGAGTCGCGACTGATCCGGGCCCTGGAGGTACTCACCGCCAGGCACGAGGCGCTGCGCAGCGTCTTCGTCGCGGACCGCGCCGATGTGCGGGTACGGGTACTCGCCAGCTGGCGGCCGCGGCTGATCCGCCCGTCGCTGCCGCCCGGCGTCGGCGAGGCGGCGGTGCCGATGGTGCACGACCTGCTGGCGGCGGCGAGCAGCACGCTGCTGCGCCCGCTGGAGCAGCCACCGGTGGTCTTCGCGCTGACCCGGGTCGACCCCGGGCACGCGGTGCTGTCCCTGCTCGTGCACCACGCGGTCGTCGACGGCTGGAGTATC
>DASRRF010000352.1:0-17951 GCA_035695905.1 Micromonosporaceae bacterium
TGTTTGTCCGCGCCGTACCAGTACTGCCCGTGTTCGGCGGGCTCGGTCTCGTTCATGGCAGCTACCCTACCCCCCTAGGGTATTTCTCGCCAAGCGGCACCCGGCTGCCGTGGCCTTTGCCGGGACTGTCTCGTTAGACGAGCGTGCCGTTACGCAGGTTCGTCACATTTGCGGTCGTTGGGACCGTTCTCGGCTCGCTGGCCGCCGGCTCGGCCAGCGCGGACCCGTCCACCACCGAGCTGGACCGCCAGATCCGCGCCGCGACCCAGGCCCTGGAGGCCACCGTCGAGGAGTACAACGAGCTGCGCGAGGACCTGCGGGTCACGGTCGCGCAGTCCCGGGTACTCGCCGAGCAGGTAATGCCGCTGGAGCGGCGGGTCGACCAGTTGCGCGACCGGATCGGGGTGATCGCCGTCACGGCGTACAAGACCGCCGGGGTCACCGGTACGAACGCGCTGCTCACCGCGGCCTCCGCGGAGGATTTCGTACGCCGGCTGGGGCTTCTCGAGGAGCTCGCCCGGCAGCGGCAGGGTGAGATCGCCGAGCTGCACCGCGCCCGGGACGCGTACATCGCGGCCCGCCGTACCGTCGAGGCACTCGCCACCCAGGAGCGCGACCAGGAGCGCGACCTGGCCGCCCGGAAGGCCAGCATCGAGGCGGAAATCGCGCGGTTGCGGACGCTGCGGGTACGGGCGTACGGCGAGGGCGAGCGGGCCGCCCGCAACGGCCTGCGCGACTACACCGTGCCCCCGGCGCCGAAAGGCGTGCTCGGCTCGGTGGTCCGGTTCGCCGCCGGCCAGCTCGGCAAGGCATACCGGTTCGCCGCCGACGGCCCCGACTCGTACGACTGTTCCGGGCTGGTGGTAGCCGCGTACCGGGCCGTCGGCGTGATGCTACCGCACAGCTCGCGGCAGCAGTGGGACCGGGTCCAGCGGATCGGCCGCGCCGACCTGCGCCCCGGCGATCTGGTCTTCTACTACTCCGACATCCACCACGTCGGCATCTACGTCGGCGCTGACAAGGTCATTCATGCGCCGCAGTACGGCGAGCCGGTGCGGGTCGACTCGATCGACTCCGCCCCGATCCACGGGTACGGCCGCCCGCACTAGCCCTGCGGTGGCAGGAACCCGGCGAGCGCCGGGGTGACCCCCCAGGCGGCGGTCAGCTCGGTGTACTCGGCGCGCTGCACCTGGGTCGGCGGGGTACCGGTGTAGCGCGCCCGCAGCAACACGTTGCGCGGGGTGTGCGCCGAGTCCACGAACTCGACAACGTCCACTGTGTACCCGCGCAGCCGCAACAGCGCCGCGCGCAACGCATCGGTGAGTACGTCGGCGAACCGTTCGCGCAGGATGCCGTGTCTGGTCAACAGCGTCGGCTTCGCGGCCAGCTGCGCGGCGATGTCGTGTTGGCAGCACGGCGCGGCGAGCACGTACCGGGTCCGCCAGCCCACCGCGCGGGCCAGCGCCTCGTCGGTGGCCGTGTCGCAGGCGTGCAAGGCGAGTACGGCATCCGCGCCGTCGACATCGGCGTGGGCGATCGTACCGGCCACGAACCGCATCCGGTCCGCCCAGCCGAGCCGCTCCGCGAGTGCGGTGTTCCGCTCCCGCTGGTCCTCACGGATGTCGACTCCGATCAACGTCGCGTCGACCCCTTGCCGGCTCAGGTAGGCGTACGCGGCGAACGTCAGGTATGCGTTGCCGCACCCGAGGTCGACCACGCGCAACGGTTGCGGCAGTGGCGTACCTCCGTCGAGCGTGGCGGCCAAGGCGCGCAGGAACGCGTCGACCTGCCGCCGCTTGGCCGCGCCGGCGCCGATCGCGGCGAACACCGGATCCCCCGGGTCGAGCAGGTGCGCGGGCGTACGGTCGTGCGCGGTGTCTGCGGCAGGCACGGCCGCGGAGCGGTGCACGTGCGCCTCGCCTTTCTTCGACACTCGCAATTGGACGGTCGTATCGGCGGTCTCCACGTGCCAGTTGCCGAAGGGCTCGGCCAGCAACGCGTCGACCGCCGCGGCCGCCTCGCCGTCCCAGTCAACATTGCGGGTGTACGGACGTATCCCGTCGGACGTGACGACCTGGAGCGCCGGGCCGGATTTGAGGGTCACCGGGCGCAGCTCCGCGCGTACCACCGAAGGGTTTGCCCCACGACGGCGGCCGGCGGCGACCGCACGGCGCAACCCGGTCCGGTCCAGGAGCAAGCCGCGGACCTCCGCGAGCGCCGCATCCAGTTGCACACCAGAACCCTAGCGCGACAGG
Organism: Micromonosporaceae bacterium; assembly: GCA_035695905.1. GTDB lineage: Bacteria > Actinomycetota > Actinomycetes > Mycobacteriales > Micromonosporaceae > EFPC-2. The sequence continues at coordinate 2,256 of DASRRF010000352.1, forward strand.
GCGCCCACGATCGCGTCCGCGGTGTCCGCAAGCAGGCTGTCCGGCCGGATCCGCGCGCCGGCCAGCGCGCCGAACAGGTCGGCCAGCCCGGGCAGCGGGAAGCCGTCGTCGGCGAGCACCCGCCGGTCCAGCCGGCTCAGGCTCTCCCGGCTGCGCTGCCACGCCTCGGTGACCTCGCGCGGGGATGGTACGCCGAAGCCGTGCCCGACCGGCGCGGAGTGCCGCAGCCGGACGACCGCACTGTCCACAAAGGCCAGCGCTAGGCGGCAGCCGCCGGAGACCAGACGTTCGTCCTCCTTGGAGAGTCGGGTGATCACGCTGCACGGGCGCTCGCACTCCGCCGCGCAGACCGCAAGCGCGTGCGCGGTGTTGCTGTGCTGTCTGTCCAAATAGGACCGCCAACCGGCCGGCGCCTCGTGTGCCGCGCGCAGCGAGTGCTTCGCCGCTGACTTCTCCGGCTTCGTATGCGGGCAGCTCGGATCGTCGAAGTCACCCCACACGCTGTCCGGTCCGCCGACCGCGTCCACCAGGCGCGCCGGATCGCCGGCATGGCCCAGCACCTGCTCCCATGCCAGCAGCGGTGCGTACTCGCTGGTGATGTGGATGGCGGCGACCAGTGCGGTGGTCTCACGCCGGCGCCAGCGCGCCGCGATCACCTCCAGCAGCAGGGCGTACGCCGGCCGCAGCGAACCGAGCGCGCCGCGCTGCCGCTCGTCGGCCGACTGCGGCATCCGGCAAGCCAGCGCGCGCTGCCGCAGATCCGGTGGTACGGCGTCGCCGGCCACCCGCTCCGCGACACTGGTGTCGGTGTTGGCCCCCGGCGTGGCATCCTGGCCGCCGAAGTCCTCCGCGTCCAGGTCGAACAGGCGCTGGCCGAACGCGCACAGCTGCTGTACCTGGGCGGCGTCGCGGGTGGTCAGCGTCGCCCCGCCGGCTCCCGCCCCGACCAGCGCCGCAACCTCGCCGAAGGCGTACCGCTTCGCCAGCGCGATGAGTACCTCGTGTGCGGTCTCCACGGCGGCTACTGTCTCACGCGGCAACCGGATCGCGGGGGTGGCGCGAGGGTGGCACACTCGCCGGATGCCGGATGAGACGTCGATTCTGGACCGCGCCCGCCCATCGCGTACCCAGATGGCTTGGGCGGCCATTGGATTGGCGGTCGTCGTGGTGATCGCCGACATCGCGTTCTCCAACCTCCAAGCCATCTACAACTCGGAGAAGGACTTCGTGGTCGGCACACTGTTCTCGCTCGCCGGCTTCTGCTTCGGCAAGGCGCTGAACCGTACCCAGGAACAGCGGGCGCTGGAGCTGATTACCACCGCACCGACCCCGAAGGTGGCCGCGGCACTGCGCGAGGAGATGGAGGTACGGCTGCACAGCGAGGGTGTGTTCGCCCAGCTGTCGGTACTGGAGCGCAACGTGGACGCGGCGGTGAACCGGCTCTCCGAGTACTACGACTCGCAGGCCCGGGAGTTGCAGTTCTACCGGCACGCGCCGCTACTGCGAGTCGCCCTGGACGATCTGGACAAGGCCGCCGCGAACGTGGTCCTGCTCCGCCGTACGCTCGGCGCCTCGACCATGGGTCCGGAGTACGTAATGTCGCCGGCGATGCGGTTGACGCTGATCCGGATTAGGCGCGACTTGCGTGAGGCGATCGGCCGGCGGGACCAGGCCTACGAATGGTTCGCCGAGCGGCTGAGCCCGGACACCGCGGAGGACGTGTGGGATGTCTTCGCGGTGATGACCGCCGACATCCTCAAGGCGGACCGGTCCCTTGAGGCGCTGCTCGGCGAGCACATCTCGTTCCCGATCGAGGAGTACCTGCACACCATCAACGGCTACCTGTTGGCCGCGTGCTCGCGGGCGAAGGAGTTCGAGGCCGTACTCGCCGAGCGGGAGGTGGGCAAGCCGACCATTTTCGACGTGATGGTGAGTGACCTCACGTTGGCCGGCGAGGCGGTGACCCAGCTGGAGCACCATTGAAGAAGCCCAAGTGTGGCAGCAGTTGGTCGACTGCGTCGATGATCTGGAGGGCCGCAGGTCTTGCCGGGCGAGCAGAGCGGTACACGCGAAACGGGCCGCGTCACATGCGAGCGTGTACCCACTCTCGGCCGCTGGCCGGGTCGGTCAGGCTGCGGCTTGGGCTCCGCCCCGGCCACCGCGGCGCCGGCGGCGGCGCGGCTTGCGGGCCTCGTCACCCTCGGCGGTTGCCACTTCGACCTTTGCCGGCATCGCGTCGGTACTGGGAACCGGCTCAGCGGTACGGCGGCGGCGCTGACGGCGGGGCCGCCCGGTGCCTGACCCGCCATCGGGCTCCGGCGATGCGGCTTCCGGCGTACCCCTGCCGGAGCGGGACCGGCCGCGGGTCGCACCGTCGCGACTGGCTGGACCACGACGGCGGCCGCGCTTGCCCTCGACATCCTCCAGCACCTCGGCGGACAGGCCGGCCCGGGACCGCTGCGCGGTGGGCAGCGTGCCGCCAACGTTGTCCGGGATCGACAGGTCGGCGAAGAGATGCGTTGACGTGTGGTAGGTCTCCGGCGGTTCCGGGGTGTCCAGGCCGAGCGTCTTGTCGATCAGAACCCAGCGCGGCATGTCCTCCCAGTCCACGAATGTGACCGCGACACCGGTGGCGCCGGCCCGGCCGGTGCGGCCGATCCGGTGCACATAGGTGTCGGTGTCTTCCGGGCAGTCGTAGTTGATGACGTGCGTCACGCCGGTGACGTCCAGCCCGCGGGCAGCCACGTCGGTGGCGACGAGTACGTCGACCTTTCCGACCCGGAATGCGCGCAACGCTCGTTCGCGGGCACCCTGGCCGAGGTCGCCGTGTACCGCGGCAACCGCGAAGCCGCGGAAGTCGAGATCTTCGGCGAGCCGGTCGGCGTTGCGCTTCGTACGCGTGAAAATCATGGTGAGCCCGCGCCCCTCGGCCTGCAGGATGCGCGCGACGACCTCGGTCTTGTTCAGCGAGTGGGTCCGGAAGACCACCTGCTTGGTCAGCGGGGACGGTCCGGTGGTGTCGTCGTGGTACGCGTGCACGGTGACCGGGTTGCGCATGAACCGCCGGGCCAGCGTGACGATCGGGTCCGGCATGGTGGCCGAGAACAGCATGGTCTGCCGGTCGCTGGGCAGCATCGCCAGGATCTTCTCGACGTCGTCGAGGAAGCCCAGGTCGAGCATCCGGTCGGCCTCGTCGAGGACGAGCGCACGGACCCGGTCCAGCCGCAGCTGCCTGCTCTTGGCCAGGTCCAGCAGCCGGCCGGGGGTACCGACCAGGATTTCTATGCCGGTACGCAGCGCGTCGACCTGCGGCTCGTACGCGACTCCGCCGTAGATCGGGAGTACCCGTACGCCGCGGGTCTTGCCGGCGACCGCGATGTCTTTGGCCACTTGCAAGCCGAGCTCGCGGGTGGGTACGACGACCAGGGCCTGTGGTACGCCGTCGGCACCCTCGGCGGGGGCCAGAACCTGCTGTAGCAGCGGGATGCCGAAGCCGAGCGTCTTGCCGGTGCCGGTCGGCGCCTGGCCGATCAGGTCGGCGCCGCGCAGCGCGATCGGCAGTGCGTACTCCTGGATCGCAAACGCATTGGTGATCCCGACGTTGGCCAGCGCCTCGACGGTCTCGGCGCGGGCGCCGAGCTCGGCGAAGGTGGGGCTGTCGGGGCGGATAGGTAGGGTGATCTGGTCTTCTTGATGATCAGGATTCATGGAGTTTTCTCAGATGCCCTCTCGTGGGGTTGCGCCCCATTTTGTCCGAAGGGCGCCTGCTAAGTTCTGTGGCGCGGGCCACACGCGACTGCAACATCGCGGGCCGCACGCGCGTCGCGGGCGACCTCACTACGGTGCGCGCCCGCGGCAACACGCCCATGATACGCGAATGGTCGGCCTTTCCGGTAATGCTGGCTGGCGTTAGCCCTTGTCGGCGCGGGCTCGCCCGCGTTACCGGGCCGGGGTGCTCGTGCTCCGGTAGCCTGCGGGCGTGTCCGTTGCCCCCGAATCCTCCAGCTTCCCCGGCTCCTCGGGCTCGACAGGCCCGCGCGGTGAAGCCGGCGCGGCTGGCGCGGCCGGCCGGGAGTCCCGCTCGGGCGGTGAAGCCGGCGCGGGCCAGGAGGCCGTCGTCGACCTGCTCGGCATGCTGGCCTACGGCGAGCTGCTCGCCTTCGACCGGATGGCTGCCGACGCCCGGCTCGCGCCCGATCTCGCCCGCCGGGCGGTGCTCTCCGAGATGGCCGGCGTGGAAATCGCCAACTACCGCCGGCTCGCCACGCGGATGCGTGAGCTGGGAGTGGATCCGGAAGCTGCGATGCTCCCCTTCGTCGGGCCGCTGGATGAGTACCACGACCAGACCGAGCCGCGGGACTACCTGGAGGCGCTGACCAAGGCGTACGTCGGGGACGGGGTTGCCGACGACTTCTTCCGCGAGGTTGCCGCGTTCCTTGCCGCGCCGGACCGGGAGCTGGTGCTGGACGTGCTGCACGACACGCGGTACGACGACTTCGCCGCGGACGAGATCCGCCGGGCCATCCAGGCCGACCCGAAGGTGGCCAACCGCCTGTCGATGTGGGCGCGCCGGCTGGTCGGCGAGGGCCTGTCGCAGGCCCAGCGGGTGGCCGCGGAGCGGATCGCGCTGGCCGCGCTGATCGCGGAGGGCTCCGGCGACCAGGCCGGCGTTCAGGCCCTGCTCAGGCGCCTGACCAGCGCGCACACCGCGAGGATGGGCGTCGTCGGACTGAACAACTGAGTCGGGCTCAACAACTGAGTCGGGCTCAACAACTGAGTCGGACCGGGCTTGATCCGCTCGCTATGCAGGAAGGGCGCGCTCAGCCGGCCGTGAAGCCGACCGGGCGGGACGAGGACTCGGCGATTTCCACGTACGCCAGCTTGGACACCGGGACGATCACCCGGCGGCCACGCTCGTCCACCAGGCTCAGGACGCCCGAGTCGGCGGCGATCGCCTCGGTCACCGCGTCGGCGACCTCGGCCGGCGTCTGCGCGCTGTCCAGGACCAGCTCGCGCGGGGCGAACTGCACGCCGATCTTGACCTCCACGGATGTCCTCCTCGCTGAAGTACCGGAGGAAGACTACCCCGCAGAGGAGTGCTCGCCCTGCATCGGGAAGCTGGCGATGCCGCGCCACGCGAGCGCGGTCAGCAGGGCTTCGGCGTCGGGTTTGGGTACCAGGCGGCCGCCGGCGAGCCAGAACCGCGCGGCGACCTCGGCGGCGCCGGTGAGTCCGGAGGCGAGCAGCTCGGCGTGCGCCCGGCTGACCCCGGTGTCGGACATGATCGTCTCGGTGATCGCCGCGATGCACCCGCGCTCGACCCGCTCGACGCGCTCGCGCACCGCCGGGTCGTTGCGCAGGTCGGACTCGAAGACCAGGCGGAAGGCCTCGCTCTCGTGGTCGACGAAGTCGAAGTACGCCTGCATGGCGCCACGGACCCGTTCCCGGTTGTCGATCGTGGCGGCCATCGCGCCGCGTACCTTGTCCACGATGTCATCGCAGTGCGTGTCCAGGAGCGCGAGGTACAGCTCGAGCTTGCCGGGGAAGTGCTGGTAGAGGACGGGCTTGGAGACGCCGGCGCGCTCGGCGATGTCATCCATCGCCGCGGCGTGGTAGCCCTGCGCGACGAAGACGTCCTGCGCGGCCGCGAGCAGCTGCTTCCGGCGGGCCGACCTGGGCAGGCGCGTCGGCCGTCCAGCGGTGCGCGAACCGCTCGTCGCCGGTGTCATTCCCACCTCCGCGTCGTTTCGTCCAGTGTTCCCCGGCCCGTGCCGTCTTTCCCAGCCTGCGAATTGGCCCGACGTTGCAACTTATCGGCACCTCCTGCACACGGTAGCCTTCCCATGGGCAACCGAGGAGCGCACCGTGGACGAAACAGGGCAACCCGGCGGCGCCGTACCGGCCAACACCAACGGTACTGGCGAACGCGGTGAATCGACCCGGCTAGAGAGCTGGGCGTCGCCGTCTACCCCGGGCCCGACCCGTACGAACGGTCACGGTTACCTACACACTCCGGCGTACGCACTGGAACATGCGGGCGATTCGGGCCGCGGGCAGCCCTGGTCCAGCGCGGGTGCCGCGTTGGAGCCCGCGACGGATCCGCTCGCCCCTGCCTGGCAGCCGACTCCGGCGTACGGGGGTCCGGCGGTTCCCTTCCCGGCCAGCGCTCCACCGGCCAGCGCTCCGCCGTACCCGTATGAGGGTGATCTTGATACTCAGGACAGCGACTTCGGCCCGTGGGCGCCGCGCAACCCCCCGCCGCCGCCGGGCCATGTCCGGCTGGCGGATCTGACGCCAGCCCGCGGCATGCCGACGCTCGCCCCGCCGGACCCACCGCCGTACATACCGCCGGAGTACTCCCCGCCACCACCGCCGATGGCTCCACCGCCGCCCGCGGCGCAGCTGGCCCCGCCCGTGCCGGCGCCCTTGGTCCATCCGATGCCGCCGGCGCCGGAGCCACCGGCCCAGCCCGGTCCGGCCGCACCGGTGTCGGCGCCGCACGCCGCCCCGCTCAGCGCGCCGCCCTATGCCGCCGCGCCACATGCCGCCGCACCGCATGCCGCCGCACCGCCATCCATGCCCGCGGTGCCCCCCATGCCCGCGGTGCCCCCCATGCCCGCGGTGCCGGACGTCGCGCCGCGGGAGCCCCGGCTACGGGACTACCGCCGGCTGATCGAGGAACGGCCAGCCGACGAGCTGCCGCAGCGGGTACCGGCCGAGCCGGACGTGCCGGCGCTGCCGGACCCGGTGGCGGACGAGCCGGCGATCCCCGCGGAGGCTCCCGAGCTCGCCCGCATCGCCACGTACCTGCGGCACGATGATCCGCGGCAGGACCAGCCGCAGCCCAGCCGGGACTCGTTCGACGTCGAAGCGGTGCTCGCGGCCGTGCAGGAGGTCGCCGGCGTGCGCGGCGCGGAGCTGCGGCGCAACGCGGGCGGGGTACACACGCTGCGCCTCGATCTCGCCGACGGCGCCGATCCGCGGCTGGTCAGCCGGGCGGTCGCGCGGCTGCTCAACGAGCGGATGGGGCTGGCCGCGGCGCCGGCCGGGGAGAGCCGGGGACCGCGGGCTGCCGCCCAACCGGTCGCTGCCCCGCGCAATCCCGAGCCGGACCCGCCGGGTCCGCACCAGGCCCGGCAGAGAAATCTTGCGGGGGTACGGGGAAGAGCCCCGGTCGAGCCCCGGCTGCCCGCCGACGACCACGGCTTCGGGGTTGCCTCCGGCTGGCCGCCCGGCGCGGCGTGGCCGGCGACCGGCGCGCCCACCCCGCCGGCCGGGTTCCTGCCCTCGGCGGGTGGGCTGCCCGCGGTCAGCGCGCAGGAGCGGGCGAACCGCCCGTTGCCCGCAAAGCCGGACGGCGCCCGGGTGGTACTCGATCACGTCCAGGTATCGACGTTCGGGATGGACGCCACCGTCGAGGTACGGCTGGGTCTCGGCGATCGCCAGGCGCTCGGCACGGCCAACGGCCCCGCGGTCGACGGGTACGTACTGCGGCTGGCCTCGGTGGCCGCCGGCGCGGCGATCGACCAGCTGCTCACCGACAACGGCAGCGGGCAGAGCCGTGGCCGGTGTTTTGTCGAGCACGCGGCGGTGTTGCCGTTCGGCAGCTGCGAAGTGGCCGTCGTCGTGGTGTTGCTGGTGTTTGGCGGCTGGGTGGAGCAGCTCGCCGGCTCGGCGTTGGTGTCCGGCGATCCCCGGCAGGCCGTGGTCCGCGCCACCCTGGCCGCGGTCAACCGCCGGCTGGAGAGCTTGCTGCCCTGAGCCGTGAAGCGCGCGCAGCTCGTCGCAGATGATGCGGTCCCGCGGCGCCGGCAGCTCGTGCCGCCGTGGCCGGGCCGATCGGTGCTGGTCGACGGCGCCGCGCTGTACGTACGGGACACCCCGGCCAGCACACCGGGCGCCGAACCGGCCCTGTACGTCCACGGTCTGGGCGGCTCGTCGCAGAACTGGACCGACCTGGCGGACCTGCTCGCGCACCGGGTGGCCGGGCAGGCCATTGACCTGCCCGGGTTCGGGCGCAGCGATCCGGCCCGGCGCTACACGTTGGCCGCGTTCGCCGATCGGGTGATCCGCTGGATCGAGTACGCCGGACGCGGCCCGGTTCACCTGTACGGCAACTCGCTGGGCGGGGCGATCGCGGTACGGGTCGCGGCCACCCGGCCGGATCTGACCCGTACGCTCACCCTGGTCTCACCGGCGATGCCGTTCCTCGATCCGCGCCGCTCGCTGCAGGGGCGGCTGGTGCCGCTGCTCGCGATACCCAGAGCCGACCGGCTGGCCGCCCGCCGGCTAGCCCAGATCCCGCCCGACGAGCTGGTCCGGATGGTGCTGGAGGCGTGCTTCGCCGACCCGGCCCGGATCGCTCCGCAGCGGCTCGCCGAGGCGGAGGAGGAGGCACAGCTCCGGTACACGAAGCCGCACTACGCCGACGCGTACGTCCGCACGATGCGCGGGCTGGTCGGCAGCTTCCTGCGGGCGTACCTGCCCGGATCCGGGTCGCTGTGGCGGATCGCCCGGCGGGTGGCGGCCCCGACGCTGGTCATCGGCGGCCGGTTGGACCGGTTGGTGGACATCCGGGTGGCACCCAACGTCGCTCGCGTCATCCCGGACAGCCGGCTGCTGATGTTGGACGGGGTCGGTCACGTCGCGCAGATGGAGGTACCCAGGCTGGTCGCCCGCGCGGCGTTGGCCCTGCTCGACGAGGTGGCTCCGGTGCCGACGTTGCCAACCGGGCCGGCTCCAGCGCCGACCGGGCCTCCGCCCGTGCCATAACCCGCGCTGCCGCGACGGGACGTCGGCGGGTGTGGCAAGCTACCGGCGATGCCGAGCCACCCCCGCGGCACGCGTCCACGCGCGCCGTACCCCGACATCGCCGCGCCCTCGGTGCCGCGGCAGCGCAACGGCCGACCGCGATACCACCGCGCCCGGGCCCGGCGCCGCCGTACCATCATCGCGGTCCTGCTGGTCTCCGCCGCGCTGCTGGTCGGCGCGGACCTGATCCGCCGCGGGGTCGGCGCGGAGCTGCACCAGCCCGCGACCGCGGCCACCGGTGCAGCGCCGTCGGCCACCCCGTCGTCGACGCCTTCCGCAACGCCGAACGCCACGCCGACCAGCGCGGCACCAGTGCTCACCGCCCCGGGCGAGGTGCCGGCGTCCGGACCGGGCACCTGGGGGTACGGCGAAACGCAGGGTGCCGTACTGGGCACCGCCGGTACGCTGCGCCGGTTCAAGATTGCCGTCGAGACGGGCGCACCACAGGAGATCGCCGCGTTCGCCGCAAAGGTGGACCAGGCGCTGGGCGACCCGCGGAGCTGGACCGGCGGCCGGACCCTGCGGCTGCAACGCGTACCGCGCACCGCGAGCGCGGAGTTCACCATCTACCTGGCCACCCCGGAGACGGCCCGGCGGATGTGCGCCGCCGGCAACGTGGACATCCGGGTCAACGGCGTGCCGTACACGTCCTGCCGGGCGCCCGGCAAGGTAATCCTCAACCTGACCCGCTGGATGAAGTCGGTGCCGGACTACATCAACAACGGGATCCCACTGGAGTCCTACCGGGATTACATGATCAACCATGAGACCGGGCACCAACTCGGGTACGGCCATGAGCTGTGTCCCGGCGCGGGGAAGACGGCACCGGTCATGCAGACCCAGACGCTCGGTCTCAAGGGCTGCGTCGCCAACCCGTGGCCGTACCTGAACGGGAAGCGGTACGCCGGAGCGCCCGCGCCGCGCTGACCCGGCCCATCTGTCTGACGCGATATGTCTGTGCGCCATAAATATGTCGCACAGACATATCGCGCTGAACGTGCCCCGGCCCGCCCGGGGAGCGGCGCGCGCCGGCCAGGCCGCGCGCCGGCCGGCCGGGAAGGGCGGCTCACCCGAATGGGGTAACTCCGCGCGACACCCATCTCACCTCCGGCCGGACCGTTCGACCCGATGGCACGCTGATCGGTTATGGACACTCCGGTGATCCGCGACCCCGATGCCTACGCGGACGCCGCTGCTGCGAGAAAAGACGCCGCTGGCCCCAGAACCACTCCGCGCGGCGTGCCGAGAACCCGCGAACCCTGGGAGCCGCGCCGGCCGGCGGAACGGCTCAGCCGGCTGCGGCAACGGCACCGCCGCAGGCGTACCGCCGTACTCGTGCTGCTTGTCATCACGACCGCGCTGGTCGCCGCGGACCTGGCCCGGGGCGGGACCGCCCCGCGGGCGGCCGCGGACCGGGCGGCCGGCCAGGTGGTCGACCAGAGCCGCACCGAGCTGGCCCGCCCGGCGCTCGGTCCAGCGCCCGCCGCGAGCGCGCCCGCCGAATCCCCGGGCGCACCGCGCGTTCCGGAGACGGGGCCGGGCACATTCGAGTACGCCGGAACCGACGGGTACGCCGAGGGCCCGGTGTTGGGCGCGGCCGGTACGTTGCACCGGTTCAAGGTGGCCGTCGAGGAGGGCATCGGCGAGGACGTGGACGGCTTCGCCCGGTCGGTCGACGCGATCCTGGGCGACGCCAGGAGCTGGACCGCGGACGGGAAGGTGCGCCTGCAACGGGCGCCGCAGGGTGCCGCCGCAGACTTCACCATCTACCTCGCCACCGCCGGTACCTCGGAGAAGATGTGCGCCACCGGCGGCCTGCACACCGACCGGTACACGTCGTGCCGGCTGACCGGCAAGGTGATCATCAACTTGACCCGTTGGCTCACCGCCGTGCCCGGGTACGGCGCGCCGGTGTCGGTTTACCAGGCGTACGCGATCAACCACGAGGTCGGGCACGAGCTCGGGTACGGGCACGAGGCGTGCCCGGGGGCCGGTCGGCCGGCGCCGGTGATGCAGCAGCAGACCCTCGGCCTGCGCGGGTGTACCGCGTACGGCTGGCCGTACCTGGCCGGCCAGCGGTACGCCGGCACCCGGGTGCCGTGACCGGGGTCATGGCCGGCGCGGCCATTCGCGCGTAACAATGGCAGCTATGCCGCCGCTGCCGCCGCTGGTCGAGCCAGCTGCCGAGTTGACCGTCGACGAGATCCGCCGGTACTCCCGCCATCTGATCATCCCGGATGTCGCCACCACCGGCCAGAAGCGGCTGAAGAACGCCCGCGTGCTCTGCGTCGGCGCCGGCGGCCTCGGTTCGCCGGCCCTGCTCTACCTCGCCGCGGCCGGCGTCGGCACGCTCGGCATCGTGGACTTCGACACGGTCGACGAGTCGAACCTGCAGCGCCAGATCATCCACGGGCAGTCCGACATCGGCCGGTCCAAGGCGGAGTCCGCGGCCGCCTCGATCCGCGAGGTCAACCCGCTGGTCAACGTAGTGATCCACAATGTCGCGCTGGACCGGGACAACGTCAAAGAGATCTTCTCCGGGTACGACCTGATCGTTGACGGTACGGACAACTTCGCCACCCGGTACCTGGTCAACGACGCGGCGGTGCTGCTCGGCAAGCCGTACGTCTGGGGCTCGATCTACCGGTTCGATGGCCAAAGCAGTGTTTTCTGGGCTGGGCCTCCAGCGCACGGCCCGTGCTACCGGTGCCTGTACCCGGAGCCGCCACCGCCCGGCATGGTGCCGTCCTGCGCCGAGGGCGGGGTGCTCGGCGTGCTCTGCGCGTCGATCGGCTCGATCCAGGTGACCGAGGCGATCAAGTTGCTCACCGGGGTCGGCGAGCCGCTCGTCGGCCGGCTGATGGTCTACGACGCGCTGGAGATGACGTACCGGACCATCAAGGTACGCAAGGATCCGGACTGCGTCCTTTGCGGGCCGAACGCGACGCAGACCGAGCTGCTGGAGGACTACGAGGACTTCTGCGGCGCGGTGTCGGTCGAGGCCGCCGAGGCCGCGGCGAACGCCACGATCACCGCGACCGAGCTGGCCGACTGGCAACGGGCGGGCAAGGACTTCCTTCTCGTGGACGTACGCGAGCCGGCCGAGTACGAAATCGTGCGGATCCCCGGCAGCGTGCTGATCCCGAAGGGCGACATCATGTCCGGCGAAGCGCTGTCCAGGCTGCCGCAGGACCGCCAGATCGTGTTGCACTGCAAGTCCGGTGCCCGGTCGGCGGAGGCTCTTGCCGCGTTGAAGGCGGCCGGGTTCGGCGACGCCGTACACGTGCAGGGCGGCGTGCTCGCGTGGATCAAGCAGGTGGACCCGTCGCTGCCGGCGTACTGAACGATCTACCGAGGTGCCGCGGCGCCCGGCGTCGGTAGCCTACCCGGGTGGTTGACATTGACGCCGCGATCGGCTTCGTGGTCGCCAAGGGCGACCCGGTGGACCGGGCGCGGCTGGCGTGGCTGCGCGCCGGGATGAAGCCGGAGCCGGAAGTCATCGAGAAGGCCGAGATCGGCCAGACGGCCGAGGGTGGCTGGCCGGCGTTCTGGGCCGACCACGTGGCATCCGTGGACGCCACCTGTTTCCGCTTCGCCGAGCTGGACGACCTCGGGTTGTTGGACCGTCCGGCGGCCCGCCGCGCGCTGGACTGGCTGGCCAGCCAGCAGCACCCGGACGGGATGTGGGAGGAAGATCCGACACTCGCGGAGGCCGCTCCGCCGTGGGCTATGCCCGGTGACCCGGAAGCACGCCTGTTTGTGACCGCGAACGCGGCGTTCTGGCTCACCGTGGCCGGTCCGGCCGCTCGTACCGCCGGGCCGCTCGACTCGCGCGCCGGCGGTGCGTACGCCGGGGTGGTCGCGAAGGGCGCCCAGGCGATCGCGAACAGCCTGCGATCGGACGGCGGTTGGCCGTCGTTCCTGGTGACCGGCTGGCTGGGCGCGGCCGTGCTGTTCCGGCAGGAGATGTTCTACGAGGCGGCCCGGATGCAGATGATCCTCTCCGAGCGGCTGCCGGAGATGACCCCGGCGGACACCGCGTGGCTGGCCTCGGCGTTGCGCCGGGTCGGCGTCTCCGCCGACGACTGGCTGCTGGTCGCGGCGCGCCGCCGGCTCACCGAAACGCAGCGCAGCGATGGCGGTTGGCCCAGCGACGACGGCGAGCAGTTCGACGTACACGTGACGCTGAGCGCGATCCGCGCGGTCAGGTAGCGGCATCCTCACGGGCGCACGTGGCCGGACCCGGTTACCACGTACTTCGTGGACGTGAGTTCCGGTAGACCCATCGGGCCGCGGGCGTGCAGCTTCTGGGTGGAGATACCAATTTCCGCGCCGAACCCGAACTCGCCGCCGTCGGTGAACCGGGTGGACGCGTTCACCAGTACCGCCGCCGCGTCGACCCGGGCCACGAACTCGCGCGCCGCCGCCAGCGACGACGTGACGATCGCCTCGCTGTGGCCGGACCCGTACCGCCGGACGTGGGTGACCGCCGCGTCCAGCGACGGTACGACGGCGGCCGAGATGTCCAGCGACAGGTACTCCGCGGCATAGTCCTCGTCGGTGGCCGGGAGCACGCCGGCCGCGAACCCACGGACCGTGGCGTCGCCGTGCACGGTGACCCCGGCGCCGGCCAGCGCGGCGAGCGCGCGCGGTAGGAAGGCATCCGCGACCGCGGCGTGTACTAGCAGCGACTCCGCCGCGTTGCACACCGACGGCCGCTGCGTCTTCGCATTGAGCACAATGGACAGTGCCATGTCCAGGTCTGCCGCGGCGTCCACGTAGACATGGCAGTTGCCGACCCCGGTCTCAATCACCGGTACCGTCGACTCCTCCACTGTGGACTTGATGAGCGCTGCCCCGCCGCGCGGGATCAGCACGTCGACCAGGCCACGGGCGCGCATCAGCTCCTTCGCCGACTCGCGGGACGTGGAGTCCAGCAGTTGGATCGCGTCCGCCGGCAGGCCGGTGACCGACAGGGCGGACTGCAGTACGGACACGATCGCCGCGTTGGACCGCCGGGCGGACGAGGAGCCGCGCAGCAGTACGGCGTTGCCGGCCTTCAGGCACAGCCCGGCCGCGTCCGCGGTGACATTCGGCCGGGCCTCGTAGATGATGCCCACCACGCCGAGCGGTACCCGTACCTGGCGCAGTTCCAGCCCGTTGGGCAACGTGGTACCGCGGACCACCTCGCCGACCGGGTCCGGCAGCGCCGCCATCTGCCGCAGCCCGTCCGCCATCGCGGCCACCCGACTCGCGGTCAGCGCGAGCCGATCCACCTGGGCCGCCGGCATCTCCCGCGCCGCCGCCACGTCGAAGCCGTTGGCCGCCAGTACGGGCTCGGTGCCGGCGACGAGCGCGTCGGCCATGGCCAGCAACGCTGCGTCCTTGACGCCGCGGGTGGCGGTGGCCAACTCCGCCGCGGCTTCGCGGGCTCGGCCGGCCGCCTCGATGACTGTAGACATTGGACTATCCTCCGAGGAGCACGAGATCATCCCGGTGTACGACCTCGCGCTCGTACTGCCGGCCGAGTTCCGCCGCAAGCTCCACAGTGGACCTTCCGAGCAACCCGGGCAGCTCCGCAGCGTCGTAGTTGACCAGTCCCCGGGCCACCGGGCGGCCCGCGGTGTCCACCAGGTCGACCGGGTCGCCGGCCGAGAACCGGCCGTCCACCGCGGTGATCCCGGCCGGCAGCAACGACTTGCGACGGTCCACAATGGCCCGTACCGCGCCCGGATCCAGATGTAGCCGCCCGCGGGGCGAGGTCGCCTGAGCCAGCCAGAACAGCCGGGCCGGCGGCCTCTCCCGTACCCGATGAAAGAAGGTCCCCACCGGCTTGCCAGCCAGCGCCTCGGCGGCGAGCGCGGCGGCGGTGAGTACCACCGGGATGCCCGCGCCGGTCGCGATCCGGACCGCCTCCACCTTGGTCAGCATGCCGCCGGTGCCTACCCCGGCCCGGCCCGGCTTGCCGGTGATGACGCCGGCCAGGTCGGCCTCGGAGCGTACCTCGTCGATGCGTTGCGAGGTGGACCGCGCGGGGTCTCCGGTGTAAAGAGCGTCCACATCGGACAGCAGGACGAGCAGATCGGCGTGTACCAGCGCGGCGACAAGCGCGGCCAGCCGGTCGTTGTCGCCGAACCGGATCTCCTCGGTGGCCACCGTGTCGTTCTCGTTGACGATCGGGATGGCCCGCAGGTCCAGCAGCCGGCGCAGGGTCCGGTACGCGTTGCGGTAATGCGCCCGCCGGGTGACGTCATCGACGGTGAGCAGTACCTGCCCGACGATCCGGCCGTGCCGGGCGAACGCCGCGCTGTACGCACCCATCAGCAGGCCCTGGCCGACGCTCGCCGCGGCCTGCTGGGTGGCCAGGTCGCGCGGCCGGGCACGCAGCCGCAGCGGGGCGAGGCCGGCCGCGATCGCGCCGGAGGAAACCAGCACCAGCTCGCGCTTGCCCGCCATGTGCGCGGCGAGCGCGTCCACAAGGGCATCGACGCGCGTGCCGTCCAGGCCGCCGGCGGCCGTGGTGAGCGACGACGAGCCGACCTTCACCACGATCCGTCGCGCGCTGCTGACCTGGTCGTGCATGCTGACCATTCTGCGCCTCTCGTATCCTGACGAACCGTGACCCCTGAGGAGTACGTCGAAGAGGTGCTCTCGCTCGTCGAGCGGATACCACCGGGGCGGGTGATGTCCTATGGGGCTATTGCCGAGTACCTGCGCGATACCGCCGGGCGCGGCTCGGCCCGGTATGTGGGCACGGTGATGGCGAAGTACGGCAGTCCGGTGCCCTGGCACCGGGTGGTCGCCGCGAACGGCCGGCTCGTCCCGGGCCACGAGCGGGAGGCGCTGCGCCGGCACCGGGCCGAGGGCACCCCGCTACTCGGCGAC
>DASRRF010000353.1:0-1652 GCA_035695905.1 Micromonosporaceae bacterium
GATGTCGACCGGCTCGGCGTTGGCTAAAGACATTCACAAACGCCAGTTGCTTCGGGGTATGCTTTCACCGACTTCGATTGGTTGACACGGGAGGCGCCGTGCTCATCGACGACCTGACCGGGGTAAAGGTGGGTGTCTGCCAGTCGGGCGGGCTGTCCGCGCTAGCAGCCGCGGTGTGGTTGCACGAACAGGGCGTCGCGGCCCACCAGTACATCGCCGATCTCGGTCAGGCACCGGCGGAGCGGCTCGCCGCGCTGGCCCGGTCGCTGCGGGAGCGCGGGATCCCCGCCTCGGTTGTCGACCTCCGCGCGCCGATGGCGGCGTTCGCGGCCGACCTGCTGCGCTACCGCGCCCGGCACGACGGCGGTTACTGGAACACCACCAGTGGCTCGCGGCTGGTCCTGGTCCAAGGGCTGACCCCGTACCTGCGCGCGGACGGCTGCGACGTGCTCGTACACGGCTGCGTGGGCGGGGGCAACGACCAGCGCCGGTTCGCCCGGTACACCCAGATGCTCGCACCCGATATCCGCGTCTATCCACCGTGGACAGACCCGGCCGCACTGGCCCGGTTCCCTGACCGGGCAACGATGCTGGCCGCCGTGGTCGGGCTCGCGCTCGACGAGGGCAGCGACGCGGACCGGTCCACCGACGCCAACCTCGCCGGCGCCTCGCACGAGCAGACCGCCCTGGAGGATCTGCGGACGCCGGTCACGGTCGTGTCGCCGCGGTGGAGCGCGTGGCCGGCCGATGCCCCGGAGCGGCCGGAGGCGGTGACCGTACGGTTCGACAAGGGCGCGGTCGTCGACGTTGACGGTAGCGGACCGGAGCCGCTGGCCTGGCTCGGCCGGGCGCACGAGGCGGGCGCGCGCAACGGGGTCTGGCTGCGCGACGTGCTGGAGGGCCGGATCATCGGCACCCGGTGCCGTGGTGTGTACGAGGCACCCGCGCTCGAGGTGCTGGACCGGGCCTGGCGGCGGGTGCTGGAGGTGGGTCTGGACCGGCATGCCCGCCAGCACTACGACCGGCTCAGCGCGGAGCTGGGTGAGGCGGTATACGAGGCCCGCTACCTGGATCCGGCGTCGGTGGCGACCCGCGCGGCGCTGGACGTGCTCGTCGAGTACGCCTCGGCGACCGTGACCTTGGCCGTGCACCGGGGCACCGCGATGGTTACCGGGATCGACGTGCTCGGCGGCGTACCGGGCCAGCAGCGACGGTTCGCCGCCGGTGGCCACCGGTGGGCCGAACCATCCAGCAGCCGGGTGCCGGCACCGGCGGGACTGGTGTCATGACCGACCGCGCGGTCATCGCGCTGTGGGCGGTGCCCAGATCCCGCTCGACCGCGTTCGAACGGATGATGGTCGAGCGCGGCGACCTCGACGTCGTACACGAGCCGTTCTCATACCTGACCGAAAGTGGACAGTTCACAGTGGACGGTGTGGCGGCGACGTCGCTGACCGGCCTGTTCGACCTGCTGCTGATCCGCGCGGGTACCCGCCGGGTGTTCATCAAGGAGACCACCGACTACTCGTACGGCCCGCTGCTTGCCGACTCACGGCTGTACGACCAGGTGGCGAACACGTTTCTGATCCGGCGCCCGGACTCGGTGGTCGCGTCGTATCATGCGATGAAACCGGAGATGGGCAAGGATGAAG
>DASRRF010000354.1:0-3522 GCA_035695905.1 Micromonosporaceae bacterium
GGCCGCGGCGAACGTGGCCGCGTAGAGGTGCGCGGAGTACTGCAGGAACTTCGTGTGCCCGGTCGGCACGTACGGGACGAGGGCCACCATCCGGTAGACGAACGCGCTGGTACCCAGGAACAGCAGCGGACCGGCCCACCACACCGTACGGCGCAGCCACAGCAACCCGACCAACCCGGCCAGCTGCACCACGCCGAGCGGGGTGGGCTCCAGGAACGGGAACATCTCCCCGTGGATGCCCACCGGGGAGAACAGGTCGGAGACCATCACGCTGTCCCGGGTCAGTACGCCCCACAGGAACGGTACGAGGTACCAGGAGTCAACCACGAACGCCACCGCGGCAACGGCAGCCACGTGGCCCAGGTAGCCGCGCCGATCCGGCTCGGTACGCCAGGTGGTCCAGATGATCGCGAGGAGACCGAGTCCGCCGAAGATGAACCAGGCCTGGTACGTGAGCACGATCAGGCCACCGACGATACCGGCCGGCAACCAGTGCAGCCGTCCGCGCCCCGATCCGCTGTCCGACGGCGGCCGGGCCAGCGCCTGCACCGCCCACGGGATGAACGCAAGCAGCGTGATCACTTCGTACGCCTTGCGTGGGTCGCCGAACACGAGTACGCCGAGCCCCGCGATGGCCAGCGCCACCCAGCCCGACGCGAGCCGGCGCCACAGCAGGAAGCAGACCAGCGCCGCGGCCGACACGCACAGGATCTGCGCGTCACCGACCAGCTGCCAGGCCGGGATGTCCAGGATCGCCGAGACCCGGCCGATCAGCCAGGGGAACAGCGGCGGCTGCTCTGGCGGCAACCCGGGAATCAGCGCGTCGCTGGGCGCCATCGTCACGCTGTACCGGGTGGCCGCCGCGCTCATCCGGCCGGCGTCATCGCTGATCCCACCGAACCCGAACGGAGTGCCGTCGATCGCGGTACGCAGGGTCAGCACCATCCACACCGCGAACAGACCGGCACCGAGCCCGGCCACGGTCTCGCTCGCGCGCCGCCAGGACAGCGCCAGCAGCCCGGTAATGCCCAGGAACGCGGTGACGATCGACAGCCCCCAGGCCCGGTTGTGGAACGGGTAGAGGTCGTAGGCCGCGGTCACCGCGAAGGCTATCGGCGTACCCACCAGGTAGGTGACGACCGCGAGGACGGACGGCCAGCCGGTGAAACGGCGAGCGACGACCGACGGCGCCTGCGGCACGGGAACATCGGTCACCGTCGCATCCACACCCGTACTCTGATGCGGTAGCTGCGCGACCATCCCGTACCCCTTCGAGGCCCTGATGAGGCCCGCAGGTTAGCACCCACTGCGGCGCCCGCTCACGCTCGCGCCGGCGGGGCAACGTCCATCGCTGCGATCTCGACCGGCGCCTGGGAGCCCAGCAGGCCGAGCCGATCCAGCCGCGGCGCCTGGTACCGCCCGAGCCACGGCACCAGATCGTCGCCGGGCATCGGCCGGGCGAAGAACCACCCCTGCGCGATCTCGCACCCGGCGTCCGACAGCAGCCGCCAGGTCCGCTCGTCCTCCACGCCCTCGGCGACCACCCGCAGCCCGAGCGCGCCGGCCAGCTCGATCGTCGACCGGACGATCGCCGCGTCGTCGGTGTCCTCCGCCATCCCGAGTACGAACGAGCGATCGACCTTCACCTCGGTCAACGGCAACCGGCGCAGGTGCTGCAGGGATGAGTACCCGGTGCCGAAGTCGTCCAGCGAGATCGCCACACCGAGCGAGGAGACCCGGGCGATGGTGGCCAGCACCCGGCGCGGATCGGCCATCAGGGCGCCTTCGGTGATTTCCAACTGCAAACCCGTCGCGGGTACGCCGTACTCGGCGAGCCGGGTTGCGAGCTGCTCGACGATCTCGCCGGTATGCAGGTCGCGGACGCTGACGTTCAGCGACGCCCGCAACGACAGCCCCTCGGTGGCCCATTTGGCCACCTGCGCCACCACGTCGTCGATGACCCGCCGGGTGAGCAGCCGCATCACCGCGGTGTGCTCGGCCACCCGGATCAGCTCCTCCGGGTTGACCAGCCCCCGCTGCGGGTGCCGCCAGCGCAGCAGCGCCTCGACCGCGACCACGTCGCCGGAGCGCAGCTCCACCTGCGGCTGGTAGTACAGCGCGATCTCATCGCACCCCGGGGTCTCCAGCGCCCGCCGCAGGTCGGCCAGGAGGCTGAGCCGCTCGGGCGAGTTGTGGTCGGACTCCGGCAGGTAGACCGTCACCGCGTCGCCGCGGTGCTTCGCGTCGTACATCGCCACGTCGGCGTGCTGCATCAGCGCGGCGAAGTCCGTGCCGTGCTCCGGGTAGATCGCCACCCCGACCGAGCCGGCCACATCCACCGGCAGGCCATCCAGCAGTACCGGCTGGGACAGTGCGGTGACCACCTGCTCGCCGAGCAGCTGCGCGGAGGCCACATCGACCAGCCCTGGTGCTACGATGGCGAACTCGTCGCCGCCGAGCCGGGCCACGAACCCGTCCCGCGGCGCGGTCGCCCGCAGCCGGTCGGCCACCGAAATCAACAGCTGGTCCCCGACGCCGTGCCCGAGCGCGTCGTTGACGTGCTTGAACCTGTCGAGGTCGAGCAGCAGCAGGGCCATCCGCCGGGCCGCGACACCTTCGGTGCCGCGCTCGGCGTGCACGACGATCTGGTCGGACACCTCCATCACCAGCGCCTTGCGGTTGGCCAGACCGGTCAACGGGTCGAGCAGCGCGGCCCGCTCCTGCTCCGCGGCGAGCCGGGCCATCCGCTCCACCGCGTACAGCGGCACGAAGATCAGCGGAATCAGCGCCGCGCTGCGGTGCGCGGCCACGGTCAGCACCGGGCCGAGCAGCAGCAGCGCTCCGGTGGCCAGCGCCTCGTGGCCGAGCCCGCCGCTGACCACCCGCCACCACGGCTCGCCGAAGCGCAGCCACACCGCGGTCGTGATGAGCAGGTAGTTGACCACGAACCAGGCCGCCGCCGCGCCGAGAATCACCGCCAGGTCGGCCAGACTCGGTCCACCCCCGGCCGCTGCCAGCGGATGCCGGGTGGTCAGGCTCATCACGGTGTACGCCGCACCGAACGAGAGCGTGTACTGCCCCGCGTTGAACGCCGCCCGCCACAGTGCGTGCCTCATCCGCCAGGCCACCACCGCGACCGCGGCGGTCTGCACCAGTACGGCCGCCGCGAAGCCCCAGCAGAGCAGGATCGCGAAGGTGAAACAGATGGACGGGAAGACCACCGAGATCTCCCGCCGGCCGGGCGTACTGAACGGCCGGGCGTCCACCACCAGGGCCAGCGCGGCCATCAGCCAGAACGCGAGCGACACCGTCCGCAGCAGATGAGGCAGGCCGGTGATCTGCGTGGCGAACGCGAGCGCGCCCAGCGCCACGACGGCCGTGAAGTATCCGAAGAAGAGGCCCCGGCGCTCGGGCGGGGCCGCATTCCGCAGCGTCGACGGCTCCACGCTCACCTCCCAGCGCCCAGCCGACCCAACCCCAAGGGTGGCGTACCCCAACGCCAACAACGACCCCACGATAGGC
>DASRRF010000355.1:0-10046 GCA_035695905.1 Micromonosporaceae bacterium
TTGACCATCATCGCGGCCTCGGCCGAGATGACCGGGCTGCAGTTGTTGTCCAGCACATTGAGGCTGGACGAGGCGACCGCGTAGCCCTGGGACAGGAACAGGTTCTCTATCACGCCACCGGTGTTCGCGCCCTGGTGGTAGCCGACGTTGCAGCCGCCGCCGAACGTGTAGACGAGCCGGTGGTTCCACGAGCCGTTGGTACGCAACGGGTCGGGCGCCTGGCCGTCGTACAGCGCGGCGATCTCGTACACCGCACGGTCGATGGTGCCGCGCTCAACCCGTACCAGATAAGGCACTTGACGTCCGTCCACAGTGGCCTGCACCAGGTCGGCCGGGACGCTCGTCGGATCTGCCAGCGGCTTGAACGTGCCGGCGGTGCTCCGGTACACGTAGCTGACCTGGGTGGACGCCTCGCAGAACGGCTGGCTGGCCGGCGCGAGCCCGAACGCCGTGGTCTCGCAGAAGAACGGCAGCTGCTGCGGGCCGGAGAAGACCGGACCGTGCAGCGGGTGGCCGACCAGGTGCAGCACGGCGGCGCCGTGGTGTCTACTGTGGACAATGAGGACGGAGTGACCGTCCGGCATGCCGGTTACCAGGCCGAGCAGCGAGCCGTCCGGCTGCGCCGCGAACGCATCGGTGATCTCGCGGTGGCCGAGGGTCACCGTGACGTCATCGGCGTCGCCCGGCCGGATCCGGACCAGCGCGTCACCGCCAGTGACCAGGTCGGCCCGCGGGCTCGACACCACCTCCACGGTGAGCCGGTGGCCGGCCGCCTGGGCCGGGATCGACATACCGAGCGTGGCGAGGATCAGCAGACCGCAGGCCAGCAGGCTGCGGACGCGCAGGCTTCTCATGCTCCACCTCATCGTGGCCGGGGGAATACCGCGGGCTCATCATCCGTGCGGGTGCGCGGTTCTGACAACCCCGCCGGCTCGGTGATCGTTGGACGGTTGGTGATACGAAAGCGGCCGATCTGTCGCCAGAACCGGCCACCGATCACCGCGCCCGCAAGGCATCGAAGTTGATAGTTGTGCGAGTACGTGGGTTCGTGTTTAAGTTTGTCTATGCCGTACCGCCGAATCCTGCTCGTGCTGACCTTGACCGCGACGGCGCTGGTCGGGACGGCCACGCCGGCCCTGGCCGCGACCACCATCACCATCAACGGGACGGCGGCCGGCCGCACGTTCGACGGCATCGGCGCGATCAGCGGCGGTGGCGGCAACTCGCGGCTGCTGTTCGACTACCCGGAGCCACAGGCAACACAGATCCTCGACTACCTGTTCCGGCCCGGCTTCGGCGCCGCGCTGCAGATCCTCAAGGTCGAGGTCGGTGGGGACACCAACTCGACCAGCGGGGCCGAGCCGAGCCACCAGCACACCGCCACCGACCTGGACTGCAACCGCGGCTACGAGTGGTGGCTGATGGAACAGGCCAAGGCGCGCAACCCCGGCATCAAGCTGGCCGCGCTGTCCTGGGGCGCGCCGGGCTGGATCGGCAACGGCACGTTCTTCTCCACCGACATGATCAACTACCTGGTCGCCTGGCTGGACTGCGCGAAGAACAGCCACGGCCTGACCATCGACTACCTCGGCGGGTGGAACGAGCGCGGGTTCAACAAGACCTGGTACGAGAACCTTGCCTCCACATTGGACGCTCGCGGGTACGGCACCGTGAAGGTGGTCGCCGACGACACCAGCTTCGCGGTGGCCGACCAGATCGTGACCGACCCGGCGTTCGCGGCCGCGGTGGACGTGATCGGTTCGCACTACGTCTGCGGGTACCGCGGCGCGCAGAGCACCTGCCCGAGCTCGTCCAACGCGCTCGCCTCCGGTAAGACGTTGTGGGCCAGCGAGAACGGATCCGACGACTACCAAACCGGCGCGATCGCACTGGCCCGCGGGATCAACCGGGACTATATCGACGGGCGGATGACCGCGTATATCAACTGGCCGGTGGTGGCCTCCATCTACCCGAACATCCCGTTCCCGACGATGGGTGTGGCGGTAGCCCGGCAACCGTGGTCCGGCGCCTACTCGATCGGCAACAACGCCTGGGTGATGGCGCACACCACGCAGTTCACCGCGCCCGGCTGGCGGTACCTCGACTCCGCCTCCGGGTTCCTCGGCGGCAACCGGGCCAACGGCAGCTACGTCTCGCTGCGGTCACCGTCCACTGGGGACTACGCGACGGTCATCGAGACGATGGATGCCACCGCCGCGCAGAGCTTCACCGCGACTGTCGCGGGTGGACTGTCCACCGGAACCGTGCACGTCTGGTCCACCCGGGCCGGCTCGGCCAACCCGGCCGAGGTGTTCGTCCACAGTGCAGACCTGCCGGGCGGGTCGTTCTCGCTGACCTTGCAACCCGGCTTTGTCTACACCCTGAGTACCACCACCGGGCAGGGCAAGGGCACCGCGGTCGGTCCCGCGCCGTCGGCCCTGCCACTGCCGCTTGTGGACAGTTTCGACGGGTACGCGGTGGGCCGCGAAGCGAAGTACCTGTCGGACATGCAGGGTGCCTTCGAGGTCGTCGGGTGCACCGGTGGCCACAGTGGACGGTGTGTCCGGCAGATGTCGCCGCGCGCGCCGATCACCTGGGACGGGCTCTCCGACCCGTACGCGCTGCTCGGCGACACCGGCTGGGCGAACTACCGGGTGTCCACCGACGTGCTGCTGGAACAGGCCGGGTACGCCGAGCTGATCGGCCGGGCCACCTGGCAGCACGCGTTCGGCCCGGCCGGGCTGGACGCGTACTACCTGCGGCTGAGCAACACCGGCGCCTGGTCGGTGCTGCGCAACAACGTGAGCAACGCGATGACCGTGCTGCGCAGCGGTACCATCGCCGCGCCCGGTACGAACACCTGGCACACGCTCGCGCTCACGTTCTCCGGCAGTACGGTCACCGCCCAGATCGACGCCGCCACGGTGGCCACCTTCACCGACACCGCCTGGGTGGTCGGCCAGGTCGGCATCGGCACCTCGCAGGGCGAGACCGCCCAGTTCGACAACCTGAGCGTGACCGCGGTGTCCGGTCCGGCACCGCCCACCTCCGGCCGGCTGGTCGGGGTGGCCGCGGTGCGCTGCCTCGACGTGCCGAACCAATCGCACACCAACGGTACGCAGGTGGTCATCTGGGACTGCAACGGCGGCAGCAACCAGAGCTGGGCCCAGGTCGCGGGCGGCGCATTGCAGGTCTACGGCGACAAGTGCGTGGACGCGATCGGCCATGGCACCACGCCCGGCACGGTGGTGGCGATCTGGGACTGTAACGGCGGCGCGAACCAGCGCTGGACGGTGAACACCGACGGCACGATCGTGGGCGTGGAGTCCGGCCTGTGCCTCGACGTCACCGGTGCGGGTACCGGCAACGGCACCAAGGTGGAGCTCTGGACCTGCAACGGGAACCCGAACCAGCGCTGGTACCGCTGACGGCGGGTCGATCGCCATCGCGGACAATGCGCGCATGCGCATGCTCACTGCCGCGCCGCTCGGCGCGGACCTGACCTACGACGACGTGTTCCTGGTGCCCAGCCGGTCCACAGTGGACTCCCGTGGCCTGGTCGACCTGGCCTCCGCCGACGGCAGCGGCACCACCGTACCCATCGTGGTGGCCAACATGACCGCGGTGGCCGGCCGGCGGATGGCCGAGACGGTGGCCCGCCGTGGCGGGCTGGCCGTCATCCCGCAGGACATCCCGGTGGATGTGGTCGCCGAGGTGGTCTCCTGGGTCAAGGATCGGCATGTCGTCTACGACACGCCGGTCGTCCTCGCGCCGACCGACACCGTATCCGACGCGCTCGCGCTGTTGCCCAAGCGGGCGCACGGGGCGATCGTGGTGGCCGAGAACGGGCACCCGGTCGGCGTGGTGACCGAGGCCGACTGCACGAACGTGGACCGATTCGCCCAGCTGCACGTTGTGATGTCCCGCGACCTGCTCACCCTGCCGGACGGGATCGACCCGGAGACCGCGTTCGATCGGCTGGTCGCCGGACATCACCGGGTGGCACCGGTCATCGACCCGGCCGGCCAGCTGATCGGCATACTCACCCGGACCGGTGCGCTGCGGGCCACGCTGTACCGCCCCGCGGTGGATGCGGCCGGGCGGCTGCGGGTCGGTGCCGCGATCGGCATCTCCGGCGACGTCGCCGGCCGCGCGGACAAGCTGCTCGCCGCGGGTGCCGACGTACTCGTGGTGGACACCGCGCACGGGCACCAGGAACGGATGCTCGCCGCGCTGCGTACGGTGCGGGCACTGCGGCACAGCACGCCGGTGGTCGCCGGCAACGTGGTCACCGCGGACGGGGTGACCGACCTGGTCGAGGCGGGCGCGGACGTCGTCAAGGTGGGCGTCGGCCCGGGTGCGATGTGTACCACCCGGATGATGACCGGCGTCGGGCGGCCGCAGTTCTCCGCGGTCGCCGAGTGCGCCGCCCGGGCCCGCGAACTCGGCGCGCACGTCTGGGCCGACGGCGGCGTACGGCATCCGCGCGACGTGGCGCTGGCCCTGGCCGCGGGCGCGTCGGCGGCGATGATCGGCTCCTGGTTCGCCGGTACCCACGAGTCGCCCGGTGACGTCCAGCGCGACGCGGACGGGCGGCTGTACAAGGAGAATTTCGGGATGGCCTCGGCCCGCGCGGTGCGCCGCCGGACCGCCGACGAGTCCGCCTACGACCGCGCCCGCAAGGCGCTCTTCGAGGAGGGCATATCCAGTTCCAGGATGTATCTCGACCCGCTGCGCCCCGGTGTCGAGGACATCATCGACGGGATCGTCGCCGGGGTACGCAGCGCGTGCACGTACGCGGGCGCCGCGGATCTGGCCCAGTTCCGCGAGCGCGCCGTCGTGGGCGTGCAGACCCCGGCCGGGTACGCCGAGGGCCAGCCGGTGGACCGCAGCTGGTGAGCCGGGCGGGCGGTCAGCGCGCACCCCCCGCCAGATACGGAAATCCGGCTACACCACCACTACGCCCACACGTTGCACCAGGTTGTTGGCGAAACCGCCGCGGTTCCAGCGCGGTTCGAGCGGTTGGCTGCGCCCGGTGGCGTCGGTAGCCCGGGCGGACAGCGCGTACCGCCCCGGCCGCGCAAGCCAGTCCAGCGTCCAGCGCTGCCAGGCGTAAGGGTGTCCGGCCGGCTCCAGCTCCGCGTCGCGCCACGCCCCGCCACCGTCCACAGTGACCTCCACCCGCGCCAGCGGCCCGTGCCCGGACCACGCCCGACCCTCCACTGTGCACGGGCCACTGTGGAGTATCCGGGTACGGGACATGAAGTCGGGGAAGCCGGGTGGGAGCAACAACGCCCGCGGCTCGATCCGGGTGACCGGCTCGCCGGGCTCGTCCGCGGTACGCCGCAGGCGGTACGCCACCGAGTTCTGGTAGCCGTCGAACTCGCGGTCCAGCACGGTGATGTCGCGCAGCCACTTGACATGCGCCATGCCGTACCAGCCCGGCACCACGAGGCGCAGCGGGGACCCGTGCTGCGGCGGCAAAGCGGCGCCGTTCATCTCGTACGCCAGGAGCACCTCGTCGCGCAGCGCGTCGGCGACCGGCAGGCCGCGCTGGTAGTCCTGCTCCACCCCACGCTCGATTCCGTGGTCGGCACCGGTGAACACCACGTCCACCGCGTCCGGCGCGAGCCCCGCGTCGCGCAGCAACGGAGCCAGTGGCGTACCGGTCCACTCGGCCGTGCCGACCGCCTCGACCAGCCACGGCTGGCTGACCGGCCGGGGCTCCAGCCGGGCGCGGCCGTTGCCGGCGCATTCCAGGGTCACCCGCCGGGTCACCCTCGGCCGGGCCGCCAGTTCGGCCAGATCGAGGGAGTACGGACGATCCACCTGCCCGCCGATCGACAGCCGCCACGCATCTGGATCGACCGCCGGGATGTCAAAGTGCACGAGCAGGTAATGCAACCCGGCCGGGGTGACGTCGTACCGCAACGCCTCCAACGGCATGCCGTGGTTACGCGCGGCGAGTTGCAGCTCCTCGGCGGAGATCTGCTCACCGGGCTGGGCAACCCGGCCCGGCGCACTGATCTGGGCTAGCTGGTCGGCACTCATGGCCGCACGATACGCGGGAGACGGGCGGCGCTGTGTGTACACGGTCCTCTTGCTCTGCCCATCTCGGCAGGGCAGATTCTGCTCTGCCCCGCCCGCGTGGGCAGAGCAAGAGGACCCTGAGACTATGTGCCGGGTTGCCGGGCAATCGCTGTCAGCGGTCGTACCGGTAAAGGTTGTAGTGCCGCATGAGCCAGATCAGCGACTCGGCGTACCGCGGGCCGGTGGCGTACCCGGCGCGGCGGATCTCGATGGCGAACCGGTTCGGATCCCGGGTGAACCCGAACGCGCGCCGGTACCGTTCGTTGACCACCAGGAACCGCCCGTGGTCGACGAACGAGTCGATCGGCCCGCGGTACGCGCGGAACGGCGCCCGGGTGGCGAAGCAGCGCCCGCCGGAACACTCGGTGGTGGGGTACGTCCGGCAGCCCACCGCGATCGGCCCGGGCGTACCGAAACACTTGATGCCGAAGTAGTTGTGGTCCACCCGGGTCAGCTCGGAGCCGCCCCAGCCGGACTCCAGGATCGCCTGCGCGATGGTGACCGAAGCCGGCACCCGGTACAGCCGCATGGTTTCCCGCGCCGGGCCGGCCACGAAAGCGATGAACGTCGCGTGGTTCCATGGCGGCATGGCGGCCGGCTGCTGGTCGCACCATGGCAGCGCGGGACGCGCCGGGCGCCAGGCCACGTACCGGTCGGAGACGTACCGCCCATCGCCGATCCGGTCCCACATCGGGTTGGCCCGCGAGCCTATGGCGATCGGTTGGCCCTGCACCTGGCAGGCGATCGCGAGCCGGGCGCCCGACGGCAGGGTGCCCAACCGGCGGTACCCGGTGCCCGCGCCGGCCCGCACGTTCAGCGGTCCACCGCCGGTGTTCGCCCAGGCGACCACGCTCACCGCCGCGCGCGGGGTGCGGGCGGCCGCCGCCGGGCCGCACAACGGCAGTGCCGGGCGGGACGGCCGCCAGGCCACATAGGCGTCGGACACGTACCGCCCGTTGGACAACCTGTCCCACGCAGCGGTACGCCGTACCCAGCCATTGATGGTCTGTCCGATGACCTGGCACCCGATGGTGATCGACGTACCCTCGGGCAGCGTGCCCACGCGGGCGTGGGTGACTGCGGCACCGACCCGGACGTTGAGCGGGCCACCGCCGGTGCGCACCACCGCCGCGCCGGCCGGCGCGGCGCCGGCGGGCGGCCCCACCACGAGCAACCCGCCGGCGGCTCCGGCCAGCGCGGCCGCCGTTCGCAGCGCGACGGCAACCCATCTGGAGTCCATGCCGTAACCCCCTGAAGCTAGGCCACGTTAAGCATGGATTATCCGATTTATGGCTGGTTGACCCCAGGCGACACGCCGGCCGCGACACGCCCGTTCGCAATAACCGGCAGCAGTACGGCCGAGGCCGCACCCGGTTCGTGGCACACCTGGCGGGATCCGGCGCGCAGCTGGGTCGCGGTGGCCAGCGGCTCGCCGGTGCCCGGGTTGCGAGCGTAGCGCGGGTGGGCACCGCCGCTGATCTGCAGCCGGATCCGGTGCCCGGGCCGGAACCGGTACGCGGTCGGCCACAGCTCCACGCGGACCTCGTGCACCCCGTCGCCGTTCACCGGGAACAGCCCCGGCGTGACCCGGGCCAACCCGTCGCACACGTTCCACGAACGGCCAGCACTGTCCACATCGCACAGTCGGGCGAACACGTCGAAGTATGCGAGTTCGGAGCGTACGAAGACGCGCGTCTCGACCGGACCGACCACCTCGACCGCCCAGTGGATCGGTGCGCTGGTGTAGACGAGCACGTCGGCACGCGCCTCGACCGGCCCGTTGTCCACCTGCCCGGCCCGGTTCGCAACGAGCAGCGGGCCACCCATCGACGGCGTCGGCTCGGCCGGGTCGTACCGGAAACTGTCCGGTGTGGACGGTGGCGGGACGGTCGGGGCAAGCTCGCGGTGCGGGTGCAGGTACCACGGTTCGACGCTGGCCCGGGGTGGCCAGTCGGCGAGGTCATGCCAGCCGGCCCCACCGTCCACATGCAACCGTACCGGCGCTGCCCGTAACCCCGAACCATCCATAGTGGATAGATGAGCCTGGAACCAGGCGAGGCCCTCACGAAGCGCGGCACCGTAGAGTCCGACGCTGCCGTGCGTCCACGGGCCGATGGTCAGGTACGGCTGCCGGCCCGCGGCGCGCAGCGTGGCGTAGTCGTTGAGCTGGGCCGGCAGGAAGATGTCATGCCAGCCGGTGATGAGCGCCACCGGTGCCGCCACATCCGCGATGCGCTGGTCGTAGACCCGCTGTCGCCAGTAGTCCGCGCCCGGTTCGGTGTGCTCAAGCCATTCCTGGAAGAAGCCGACCGTACCGCCGGTGGCTACCCGGTCCGCCTCGCGCAGCGGCAGGTGGTCCAGCCCGCGCCGCAGCCGGGGCTGGCCGCGGCGCAGCTCGATCTGCCGGGACAGCCTGCGCTTCTGCTGATCCCACCAGCCCACCCACGGCGGCTCCTCCTGCGCCTGGATCAGCTCGGCCCAGGTGAGTACGGTGTCCAGCGAGAACGCGCCGCCGGAGTAGGTCGAGTCGCGGGTCTGCGACGCGCTCACCACGGCCACCATCGCCTTGAGCTCGTCGCCCGCGTCCGCGGCGATCGCCCACTGCACGAAGCCGAGGTAGCTCGCCCCGAACATGCCGAACGCGCCCGAGTACCACGGCTGCCGGCGCAGCCAGTGCAGCGTGTCCATGCCGTCTTCGCGCTCGTGCAGCAGCGGTTCGAAGCCGCCGGACGAACCGAACGTGCCCCGGCAGGACTGCACCACGGTGTGGTATCCGCGCTCGGCGATCACCCGGCCGAGCAGCGCCATCGCGCCGCGCCGGCCGTACGGGGTGCGCACGAGTACGGTCGGCGCCCCGGGTACCTCCGGCCGGTAGTGGTCCGTGCGCAGGGTCTCGGCGTCCCGGGTACGCACCGCGATGTCGCGGGTCACGGTCACCGCGCGGGTCACCGCGGGCGGCAGCTTGAACACCGCCTCCAGCAACCGGGTCGGGGCACTCACGCTCCTAGCATGCCCCGATCAGTACGACAGGCAGACGCAGTTCGTCATCAACGCCTCGACGTTGTTGACGTACTGCCGGTTCGGGATGACCAGCTGGTTGTTGACGTCCACGTTTCCAGGCCCCACGTTGTACGCGGCGATCACCGCGTCCAGCAGCACCGGGTTGTCCGGATCCTGGGTGGTCAGGTCGTAGTTGCCGGCAAAGTACGTGTCACCGAAGTACTTGACCAGCCAGGCGAGATAGTTCGCCCCGAGGATCGCGTTGTCGGTGTACACATTGACGTCGTACGACTTGCTGAACCGCTGGTTAATGAACGCCGCGGTCGGCGCCATCACCTGCATCAGCCCGATGCCGCCGTCGCAGGACACCACGTTGGACTGCCAGCCGCTCTCCTGCCAGGCAACCGCCTTGACCAGGTTGACCGGGATCTTGATCTGCGGCGCCGAGACCGGCCAGTAGGTCTTGCCGGCGGCGGCCTCCAGCGCGGCCTTCACGTCGGTACGGGAGGCCGCCGTGCCGACGTACTTCGGCCCGGTGCAGTTGGTCGGCGCCGGCTTGGGCGCGGGCGGCAGCACTGTCTCGGTGGGCGGCCGGCGGCTCGGCCGGCGGGTCGGTGTCCGGCTCGGCTTCGGGCTCGCGCCGATGCCCTGCACCGCCGGTACGGCCGGGGCCGGCGTCGTCCCGGCAACCCCGGTGGTGGTCACCGGATCCGGCTGTGCCCCGGGTGTGCCGTCCCGCTCGGCGCAGCCGGTGACGAGGGTGAGCACCGCGGTACCGGCCATCACCAGCGTCCGTACCCCATGCCGCATCGGTGCCTCCCCGTCCGGCCGATGACTCTGCCCTTCCTACCCGGCCGGCGTACCGAGGTCAACCGGAGCGGTGTTCCAGTGTCTTCTTCGCCACCGCGATGCCCCGTTCCATCAGCTCGCTCACCGGTCGCGCGGCCTCGTGCGGC
>DASRRF010000356.1:0-6923 GCA_035695905.1 Micromonosporaceae bacterium
CCGCCGCGGGTTCTGGCCATCGGCGCGATGCTGGAGCTCGGCCCGGCGGTCTGGAAGCACCTGCCCGCCGCCGACCTGGCCGCGGACGAGCTCAGCGAATACTTCGGCAGGCTCGCCGCGCAGCGCCGCGCGCACCCGCGCGACGACCTGGTCAGCGCCCTGGTCCAGGCGCAGGCGGCCAACCCGGACCAGCTCACCGACGCCGAGCTGGTGGCCAACCTGATCACGCTGTTCAACGCCGGCTTCGTGACCACCACGCACCTGCTCGGCAACGGGCTCGCGCTGGTGCTGCAGCGGCCGCAGGCGCGTACCGCGCTGGTCGCCGACCCCGAGCTGGCGCCCGGCTACGTCGAGGAGATCCTGCGGTACGAGCCGCCGGTGCACTTCGGGGTACGGCTCGCGCTGGCCGACACCGAGGTGCTCGGGGTACCCGTGACGGCCGGCAGCACCGTACTCGTGCTGCTCGGCGCCGCCAACCGGGACCCGGCCCGGTTCCCCGACCCGAACGTGTTCCTGCCGACCCGGCCGGACAACCAACCGCTGTCCTTCGGCGGTGGGCTGCACTACTGCCTGGGTGCCGCGCTCAGCCGGGTAGAGGGCCGGCTGGCCCTGCCGATGCTGCTGGACCGGTTCCCCGGACTCGCGCTCGCCGGCGAGCCGGGCGAACGCAACCAGCTCGTGCTGCGCGGGTACGACCACCTATCAGTGACGGTCAGTTGACAGATCGGTCGAGGCGGCCCATCGGAACTCGTCGCTAAGCTGGGTGCCGTGCACGACGCCGTCTCGCTCAAGGCCATCCAGTCGGCGGACGGCCGGCGTGACCCGTACGCGCACTATGCCCGGCTGCACACCCGCGGTACGGCGAGCCCGCTGGACAGGGTCCGGGACGGCTACGACGTGATCGTGTTCGGCTACGAGACCGCCGACCGGGTGCTCAAGGATCCGGCGTTCCGGCTGATGGACACCGAGTACATGGACGGTGCGGTCGCGCGCTGGCGGGAGCACACCGTGCTGCGGGTCCTGAAGGACTCGGTGTTCTTCGTCAACGGGTCCGTGCACACCCGGATGCGCCGGCTGTTCCACCAGGCGTTCACGCCGCGCCGGGTGACCTCGCTGGAGCCGGCGATCGCCCGGATCACCGACGACCTGCTGGACCGCATCGCCGAGCTGGGCGCCGGTGGCGCGCCGGTGGACTTCATGGCCGAGTTCGCGTTCCCGTTGCCCAGCAACGTGATCGGCGAGCTGCTCGGGGTACCCGAAGAGGACCGGGCCTGGTTCCGGCCGCGGGTACGCGCGCTGTCCGAGATCTTCGAGCTGGACGGCAGTACCTGGTCGAGCATGCGCGCGGCCGACGAGGCCACCGCCGAGCTGCGGGAGTACTTCGCCGAGCTGGCCGCCAAGCGCCGCGCCGACCCGCGCGACGACCTGGTCAGCGCGCTGGTCGCGGCGCGGGCAGAGGATGACCAACGGCTCACCGACGACGAGCTGCTGGCGAACCTGATCGCGTTGTTCAACGCCGGCTTCGTCACCACCACGCACATGTTCGGCTGCGGGCTGACCCTGCTGCTGGCCCGCCCGCAGGCGCTGGCCGCGCTGCTCGCCGATGCCGAGCTGGCGTCCGGTTATGTCGAGGAGATCCTGCGGTACGAGCCGCCGACGCACTTCCTGATCCGGTACGCCACAGTGGACACCGAGATTGACGGGGTACCGGTGCCGCGCGGCAGCTCGGTGGTGATCGCGCTGGGCGCGGCGAACCGCGACCCGCGCCGCTTCCCGCAGCCGGACGTGTTCGACCCGCGGCGGGCCGACAACCGGCCGCTGAGCTTCGGCGCCGGCCCGCACTTCTGCCTGGGCGCAGCGCTGACCCGGATCGAGGGCCAGGTGGCGTTCCCGCGGCTGCTGCGCCGGTTCCCCGCGCTCGCCCTGCAGGGCGATCCCGGTCCGCCGACCAAACTGCAGTTCCGGGGGTACGAGACCCTTGCCGTGACCACCGAGTCGAGCAGGTGACCATGACGCATCTGGCCGCGCTCAGCACCCCGATCCCGCGCCGGGCGGACGGGCTGGTCGAGCTGCCGCTGTCCGCGCTGCAACAGCGCATCTGGTTCCTGTGCACGGCGTACCCGGGTACCTCGTCACCGATCCTCTACCTGTCCTGGCGGCTGCGCGGTCCGCTGGACGTGGCCGCCTTCCTCGACGCGGTCAGCGCGGTGGTGAACCGGCACGAGACCCTGCGTACCCGGTTCCGGGCCAGGGACGGCGGTGCGGTGCAGGTGTTCGGGCCGGAGACCGGGTTGGTGACCGAGCGGACCGACCTCACCGGGCTACCCGAGGCCGACCGCGAGGCACGCGCCAGGGACCTGCTGCTGGCCCGTACCCAGGCGTTGCTCGATCTGGAACACGGGCCGCTGGTCGGCTCGACACTGGTCACGCTCGACGACGAGCACCACGTGTGGTGCCTGACCGTGCATCACATCCTCGCCGACGGCGTCTCACTGGAGATCCTGAGCCGTGAGGTACCGGAGCATTACCGGGCGCTGCGCGACGGCGTCCCACCCGAGCTGGCCGAGCTGCCTATCCGGTACGGCGATTTCGCGGTGTGGCAGGAGGAGATGCGCGACACTCAGGCCGACGACCTGCGGTACTGGCGGGAGCGGCTGGCCGGCGTACCCGTGCTGGAACTCCCCACCGACCTGCCCCGGCCGGCCGAGAAGGGCACCCGCGCGGCGGAGCTGGTGCACCGCATCGACGTGACGGTCGCCGAGCGGCTGGAGCGGCTCGCCCGCGCCGAGGGCTGCACGCTGTTCATGGTGCTGCTCGCCGCGCTGCAGGCGATGCTGACGCTCTACAGTGGACAGGACGACATCTGCGTCGGTACCCCGGTGGCCGGGCGTACCCGGGTCGAGCTGGAGCAGGTGGTCGGCCTGTTTGCGAACACCCTGCCGCTGCGCGGTGACCTGTCCGGCAACCCGACCTTCCGCGAGCTGCTGGCCCGGATCCGGACCTCCGCGATCGACGGCCTGTCCCGGCAGACCGTCCCCTTTGGACGGATCGTCGCCGAACTGGACCTGCCCAAGGACATGAGCCGTACCCAGGTGTTCCAGGTCATCTTCGTGGTACACACCGAGGTCGAGACCGAGCACGTGACCGTGCCGGGCCTGCGGGCCGAGCCGTTCGGGCTGTCCGGCCCGCAGATCCTGCACGACCTGGTGTTCCACGTGTGGCGCGGGCCGACCCGGCTGTCCACCGAGTACCGGTACGACAGTGCGCTGTTCCTGCCGGCGACGGTGACCGCGATGGCCCAGCGGTACGAGCAGATCCTGCGCAACGTGTGCGACAACCCCGACCTGCGGCTGTTCGAGCTCGCGGTGGCCGGCTTCCCGGCGGGCGCGTTCGATGAGTAGCGGTGGCCGCCACCAGATGCATATCGCCTACTTCAACATTCCCGCGGTCGGCCACGTGTACCCCACCCTCGGCGCGGTCGCCGAGCTGGCCCGCCGCGGCCACCGGGTGAGCTATACCTCGATCGACCGGCGGGCGGCGACCATCGAGGCGCACGGCGCGAGCGTGGTGCGCTACCGGTCCACCCGGCCGGCCGACGGCGACCCGGGCATCCAGGCGCCGGACCCGACCGGCTACCTGAGCGAGAGCCTGCTCGGGTTTCTCACCGAGGCCGAGGTCACGCTGGCCCAGCTCGAACCGGTGTTCCTGGCCGACCCGCCGGACCTCGTGGTGTTCGACCGGATGGCGTTCGCCGGCCGGATCTTCGCGGCCAAGCTCGGCCTGCCGACCGTACAGAGCTGGGCGGTACTGGTCTCCAACGAGCACTGGTCGCTCGGCCAGCTGATGGCTCCGTCCGCATTGGACGATCCCGGGTTCGCCGAGTACCTGGAGCGGCTGGACGCGTTCCTGACCGGCCACGGGCTGTCGATGACACCGGAGGAGTTCCTCTCCCCCGGCATGCTGCGGGACGTGGCGTACTTCCCGCGTGCGTTCCAGTACCGCGGCGACGTGTTCGGGGACCACTACTGCTTCGCGGGTCCGTACATCCGCCGGCGCCCGGACACCGGTGCCGGGTGGGTACCGCCGGCCGGCGCCCGACCGGTGGTGATGGTCACCCTCGGCACCATCTACAACCGGGACCTGGACTTCTACCGGACCTGCTTCGCCGCGTTCGCCGACTCGCCGTGGCACGTGGTCATCGCGGTCGGCGAACGGGTCGAGCCGGCCGACCTCGGCCCGGCGCCGGCCAACGTCGAGGTGCACCAGGTCGTGCCGCAGCTCGACGTGCTCGCGCACGCGACGGTCTTCGTATCGCACGCGGGGATGGGCGGGATCATGGAGGCACTGCACTTCGGCGTGCCGATCGTCGGCGTACCGCACACGCTGGAGCAGGAGGCGAACGCGGCGCGCCTGGCGGAGCTGGGCATCGGCGTACGGATCCCGGGCGCCGAGCTGACCGCGATGCGGCTGCGCGAGGCGGTCGACCTGGTCGCCAAGGACCAAGCGATGGCCCAGCGGATCCGGTGGATGCAGCACGAGATCCGGGCTGCCGGCGGTCCGGCCCGTGCCGCCGACGCCATCGAGGCCTGCCTGCCGCGCTGACGGGTCTACCCGGCCGCCTCCGGTTACCCGGACGCTGTCTCCGGGGCGCCGGCGCGCTCCAGCCAGAACGCGTAGAGCTGGCCGTAGACCGACCCCGGATCGGCCACCAGCTCGTCGTGCCGTCCACGTTGGACGATCCGCCCGTCGTCCACCACGATCACCTCGTCGGCGCCCTGCGCGGTGGACAGCCGGTGTGCGATCGTCACCATCGTGCGGTCCCGGCTCACCGCGTCCATCGCGCGCTGCAGCCGTACCTCGGTGGCCGGGTCGACCGCGCTGGTTGCCTCATCGAGCACGAGCAGGTCGGGCGCGGCCAGGTGCGCCCGGGCCAGCGCGACCAGCTGCCGCTCGCCGACGCTGAGCGCATCCCCCCGCTCGCCCACCCGGGTGGACAGGCCCTGCGGCAGGCCAGCCACCCAGTCGGTCAGGCCGAGATCGGCGAACGTGGCGGCCACCTGGTCGTCGGTCACCTCCGGCCGGCCGAACCGGACGTTGTCCGCGACCGTACCGTCGAACAGGAAACCGTCCTGCGGCACCATCACCGCCCGCGAGCGCAGCGAGGAGAACCGGACCCCGATCAGCGGTACGCCGGACAGCCGCACCTCGCCGCGGGTCGGGTCCATCAGCCGGGTCAGCAGCTTGGCCATGGTGGTCTTGCCGGCGCCGGTCTCGCCGACCACGGCCACCCGGGCCTTCGCCGCGATGTCCAGCTCGATGTCGTGCAGCACCTCCGGCCCGCCCGGGTACGCGAAGCCCACCCCGGTGAAGCGGACATCCACCGGCCCCGCCGGCAGCTCGACGCCGGCCAGCGGGTCCGCGACGTCCGGCTCGACATCGAGTACGTCCAGCAGCCGGCGCCAACCGGCGATCGCGTTCTGCGTCTCGTTGAGCATCTCCGTGGCGACCTGCGCCGGCAACGCGAACAGCGTGGTGAGGAACAGGAACGCGGTCAGCTGCCCGACGGTGAGCCCGCCGTCGACGCCGATCAGCAGGCCGACCGCGACCACACCGGCCAGCGCGAGCCCCACCGCCAGCTCGCCGACCGCGAAGCTGGTGACCGTGACGCGCAGCGCGCGCTGCCGGGCGAACCGGTGCTCGTCGACCGCCTTCGCGAGCCGGGCCGCGGTACGCGCGGACACGTCGTACGCCCGGATGATCTCTGCACCCACCACGCTCTCGGAGACCGCGCCGAGCATCGCCGCGGCCCGCACCCGCACCTGCCCGTACGCCCCGACGAGGCGCCGCTGGCAGGTACGGATCACGAGCACCGCGGGTACGAACGCGACCAGCACCACGAGCGTGAGCCGCCAGGAGTACACCGCCATCACGGTCGTGGTGACCAGCGACTGCCCGACGCAGATCAGCAGTACCACGCCGTTCCAGGACAGGAACGCGCTGATCTGGTCGACGTCGCCGGTGACCCGGGAGACCAGCGCGCCGCGCTGCTCGGTCTGCTGGTGCAGCATGGACAGGTCGTGCACGTGCCGGAACACCTTGGCCCGCACCGCGGCCAGCGCGGTCTCGCTGACCCGGAACAGCCGGTAGAGCATCAGGTAACCGCACACCCCGGTGATCAGCATGACGCCGGCGGTCACCGCGGCGACCAGCGCCACCCGGCCGAAGTCCGGCCCGCCGGGTGCGCGTATCCCCTTGTCGATGGCCTGCTGGATGGCGACCGGCACGGCCGCCCGGCCCATGGTCATCGCGGTGGCCAGCAGCAGCGTGCCGACCAGCCCGCGGTACAGCTCCGGGGAGAGGGCGAGCCCGCGGCGCAGCGTACGCCAGATCGACTCAGGCTCCTCGGCACTCACGCGCTCACCACCGTGGTTGTGGCCTCGGTCTCGTCGTACGCCCGGGATCTGGCCCGTTCCTCCTCGGCCTGGTCGTACGCGGTGACCAGATCGGCGTACCCGGGGACGGTGGCCATCAGGTCCGAATGGGTGCCGGTCGCGACCACCCCGCCCTGCTCGAGATAGACCACCGAGTCGGCGAGCGCGATCGTGGCCCGGCGATGCGCGATCACCAGCATCGACCCGGTGCTGGTCCGCAGCCCGGCGAGGATGCCGGCCTCCACCTTGGGATCCACCGCGCTGGTCGCGTCGTCCAGGACGAGCAGCCGCGGCCGGCCGGCCAGCGCCCGGGCCAGGGTGAGCCGCTGTCGCTGACCGCCGGACAGGATGATCCCGCGCTCGCCGAGCATGGTGTCCAGCCCGTCCCTGCTTTCCCGCGGCGTCGCTGGGCCTCCGGCCTTGACCGACTCCGACGCGCCCAGTCGGGCCACGAACCCGTCCGCCTGGGCCAGCCGCAGCGCCCACCACACC
>DASRRF010000357.1:0-6740 GCA_035695905.1 Micromonosporaceae bacterium
CTCGTCGACCTCGACGAACACGACGCCCGCGGCACCGAGGTTCTTTTCGGCCCAGTCGGCGGAGACGAGGGCGGTGTCACGACTCATGGGTGAGCTCCTTCAGTGGTGGCAGGCTGCGCTGGGCGGCGGATGACGTAGAGCCGGACGAACGGGTAGACCTTGCAGGCCAGACAGAGCCCGAAAGCGGCGTTGAGAAACGCGGCGACGAGTGCGGCGGACGCGGCCACGACGCCGACCGCGGTCGCGCCGGCCAGCAACGACACCGCGCTCACCAGGGCGAAAACGAACCCGACGCCCTGGGCGAAGCGCACCGGCGCGGCCGGCTCCAGCTCCGTCGGCGGCCCCAGCCGGGGAGCCACCACGGCCCGGAAGATCCAGCCGTACGGCGCGCGCCGGGCACTGGCCGCACCGGCGGCGAACACCACCGCCTGGGCGAGCACCACAAGGCCGGCGACGACCGGGGAGAACGCCACGAGCACAAGAACCGCGAGCAGAACCGCGGTGGTCAGCCAGGCGCTGAACCTGGGTCCGCGGGGATCGAGCATGATCAAACCTCCTGACGAACGATGGGTACGGGTTCGTCAGGCGGCGCCGCTTGCGGGCGGATGAGGTACTAGAGCACGCGAGGGGTCGCCGCCATCAGGGGCAGCGACACAGGCAGGCGGCCACGCGGCACAGGTCGACCGCGCGCCTCTTCGTGAGCAGCGTGCTCATAACCCGGGACTCTAGCATCGGTAATGCAAACCGCCCACTAGCCCGAGATGGGGACGCCCTGCGCTGACGCCGATATAGCCAGTCCCTCGGGCAGCGCCCGGACGCTCTCGAGCCTCAGGTGGAACGGCAGGAGCTGCAAGTTGATGGCCACCGACAGCTTCTTCGCGTAGTCGTCGAGGAGCCGCTGCGCGATGGCCGGCAGCGTGATGCCTTCGGCCTTGATGTCGCTCACCTTCAGCTGGACCGTACCGGCGTTGACTGTGACGTCGCCCACTGCGGTGGCGGTCACCTGCTGGCCGGAGATCGTCACCGGCCAGCGCAGCCGCAACCGCCCGCCCGACTCGGTCAGCTCCAGGCCGGGCTGGTTGACCACGGCCCGGACGCTGTCGTAACGGACAGTGCCGGTGCCGACCACCTTGTCCGCGGTGACCGGCCCATTGCCGGACATCAGCGTGTCCATCGTCGCGGTGATCCCGGTCGCGTGTACGTCCAGCACCGGCAGCGTCACCCCGTTCTTGGAGACGTTGCGCAGCACGATGGCGATGTCCTGGTACCGCCCGTCGGCGACCTGGGTGAGGAACGGGAAGCCGCCGATGGTCACCTCCGGGGCGCTGGACTCGATGCCGAGGTCCTTGGTCTGCTGAGCGACCTTCTTCGCGATCGTCTTCTCGGCCGCGTACGCCGCCACCCGGTCCGCGGCCACCAACAGGCCGCTGAGCACCACGAGTACCACGATCAGCGAGATCGCGACGCGCCTGCCCCGCCTGGCCATCCGGCAGCACCTCCGTCGAGTTACAGGCTCGGTATCAGAAACAGCATGCTGATCACGTAGAGCGCGGGCGCGGCCAGGGCGAATCCGGCCAGCGGACCCTGCAGGTGCCGGGCCAGCCAGAACGAGCCGGGTTCCCCGGCCAGCTCCCGGCCGGCTTCGGCGTACCCGACGGAAAGGTCGGCGAGCACGGCCGCGAGCGCCGCGACGAAGCCGACCAAGGCGCCCTTCTTCGGGTCCTGGCCGTCCTGGTACGCACCGATGAACGCGCCGGCCGCGCTGCCCAGCATCGCGCCCAGCACGATGCCGGTCGCGCCGCGGGGCACCTGAGGGGCG
This sequence comes from Micromonosporaceae bacterium, assembly GCA_035695905.1. GTDB lineage: Bacteria > Actinomycetota > Actinomycetes > Mycobacteriales > Micromonosporaceae > EFPC-2. Next base: position 1,820 of record DASRRF010000357.1, read on the forward strand.
AGTCGGGGGTACGGCGCAACGACGTCCACCAGCCGGGCCACCACCAGACCGAGCGCGGCCGAGGTCAACCCCGCCACGATCGCCTGGGTACCCGCCGGGTGCCTGGTCAACACGATCAGCGAGGCGAACGAGACGACACCGATCACCACGACGATGGTCGCGCCGAGCGACTCGGTCGAGCGGACCCGGCTCGACCGGCGGGACAGCTGACCGATCACGCCGCCGATGAAACCGGCCACCGCCGCGTACCCGAGCAGCGCGATCGATGCCCGGGCCGGCTGGATCGCGGCGAAGTCGGCCAGCGCCGCGGTACCCAACCCGACGCCGGCCACGACCCGCGGCGCCGGTGGCCGGGTGGCGACCACCCACGAGATCACGAAAAGGGCCTGTACCCCGAAGACCACCACCCCGTACGGGGTACGGGCCGGGCCGACGCCGGCGGTCTGCGCGCCGAAGACCAGGCCGACGCCGAGCAGCCCGGCGAACCCGGCGATGGCCAGCGACAGTAGGCGGCGGACCGGGACCGCATCCCCGGGACCAAGCTCGTGCGCGGCCGTACCGGCGACCTCCGGTTCGGCCGGCGCCGCGAGACCCGGGCTGGCACCCGGGGCGGTACGGCGGCTGCGCCGCGCGCTGGCCCGCTCGCGGCGTTCGTCAAAGTGTGGCGGGGTTGGCTGCACGCCCCGATCGTAGGCGCGCCCTCGCGCGGTGTCCCACGGCGGCCGCGTACCCCGGTCGTGATCGGCTATTCTCGGGGTTTACCCGCCCGTCAGCGAAGCCGGCGCAGTCCCGGCCGGCCGCTCCGACGGAGGTGTGCGTGGAGATCCTGATGCTGGTGGCGGCGCCCGGGGTGGACGCGTCCGGTGTCCTGCCCGCGCTGGACCTGTTGCCGCACACCGTACGCAGCGCCACCCGCGACGTTCATACGCTGGTCACCGGCCCGAGCCCGGACGCGGTCCTGGTGGACGCCCGGTACGACCTGGCCGAGGCCCGGGCCACCTGCCGGGTGCTGCACGCCACCGGCATCGGGGTACCCCTGCTCGCGGTGGTCCGGGAGGCCGGCCTGATCGCGCTCAACGCGGACTGGGGCGTGGACGACGTCGTACTGGCCACCGCCGGTCCGGCCGAGGTGGAGGCCCGGCTGCGGCTGGCCACCGGCCGGCTGACCAACGCCGCGGCGGCCACCGGCGCGCTGATCCGGGCCGGTGAGCTGAGCATCGACCCGGACACGTACGCGGCGAAGCTCAAGGGGCGCCCGCTCGACCTGACCTACAAGGAGTTCGAGCTGCTGAAGTTCCTCGCCCAGCACCCGGGCCGGGTGTTCACCCGGGACCAGTTGCTGCGCGAGGTGTGGGGGTACGACTACTTCGGCGGTACCCGGACCGTGGACGTACACGTCCGGCGGCTGCGAGCCAAGCTTGGTTCGGAGTACGAGTCCATGATCGGTACGGTTCGGCAGGTGGGCTACAAGTTTGTCGTACCGCCCAGCCGTTCGGACATCGGCACCGATCGAAATGTCCTTAGCCCAGTAACTCGGACAAAATAGCCACTAGTACCGCTAGATCAGCCCGGTCCGCGCGGGCTACGGTGACCAGGTGACCGGACCGGTAACGACCGCCCCCCGTGACACCGGCTGGTCGGTGCGGCGCACCGACCACTTGGATCCCGACGACGTCCGGGACGTCCTCGCGCTCGCCGGTGCCGCCGGTGATGCCGATGGCGCTTATCCGCTCGCCGAGCACGTCGTGCTGCACCTGCGGCACGGCGGCGACGCTCCGGCCGTACACCTGCTGGCTCGTGAAACAGACGGTGAGCTGGTGGGTTACGCCCACCTGGACACGACGGACCTGATCGACGGCCCATCCGCCGAGCTGGTGGTCCATCCAATGCACCGGCGGTGCGGCCTGGGCCGGGCACTGGTCGACGGCGCGGTGCTGGCCGCGGCGCAGGCCGACCCGGCCGGGCGGCTGCGGCTGTGGGCGCACGGTGACCACCCGTCGGCGAACGCCCTCGCGCTGCGGCTCGGCTTCGACCGGTCCCGGGTGCTGTGGCAGATGCGCCGCTCGCTGTACGCGCCGGTGCCGCCGCCGGAGCTCCCGACCGGTGTGACGATCCGGGCATTCCGCCCCGGTGCGGATGACGAGGCCTGGGTGGCGATCAACAACCGGGCCTTCGCCGACCATCCCGACCAGGGCCGGTGGACCCTGCACGACCTGCGGGTACGGATGGCCGAGCCGTGGTTCGACCCGGACGGTTTCCTGCTCGCGTTCGGCCGGACGGACGCGCTGCTCGGGTTCCACTGGACCAAGGTGCACGGCGAGGTGCACACCCACCCGCTGCCGTCCGGCCGGCAACCGCACCACCACGAGCCGATCGGCGAGGTCTATGTGGTCGGCGTCGACCCGGCCGCGGCCGGACTCGGGCTCGGCTCCGCGCTGACCGTGGCCGGCCTGCGCTACCTGCGTGGTCGCGGACTCGACCAGGCGATGCTCTACGTGGATGAGTCCAACACCCGGGCCGCGAAGCTCTACACCAGGCTCGGTTTCGCCCGGTGGTCGACGGACGTGTGCTTCCGCCGTTGGGAAGTGAGCGGCTAGCCAGCACTTCCGCGCCGTCGTGCGCCTTGTCAGGATGCAGGGGTACGCCCTCAGGAGGTCGCCCATGGCGCGCGAGCCCGCCGTACCGCCCGCCGAGTTCGTGGCGTTCGTCGAGCGCCGCGCCCCGGGCCTGCGCGCGGCCGCCCATGCGCTGTCCGGAAACGACCCGCTCGCGGAGTCCCTTGTGGACGATCTGCTGGCAGCGACCGCGTTGCGCTGGCGCTGGTTCCGGTTCACCGAACGGCGTACCGGCCGGACCGGCGCGGCCGACGCGTACCTCGACCGGATCTTCAAGCGGGAGGCCGCGACCTGGCGGGCGGACAGCTGGGCCGGCGGCCGGCCGCCCGATCCGCGCACGCCGACCGGCGGCCAGCTGGACCGGTCGGCGGCGCTGGAGCTCTCCTCGCTCGCCTGGGACCTGCGCGCGAAGATCCGCCGGCGCTGGCTGGTCGCCGCGGCGGTGGTGGTCGCGCTGGTTCTGGTGGTCTGCGGGTTCCCCCGGCAGCCACCGTCGCGTGATGTGGTGCCGCCGCCTCCGGCCACTCTGCCACCGCTGGTCGACGTGCTGCCGCCGTACGCGGAACAGACCACGCTCGCGACCCGCCCGTCGCCACTGCCCACCGACATCCACCTCGATCCCGCGGAGAGCGCCGGCTGGGTCTCCACCCACGGGGTGGCGAAGGCATTGGCGATCTTCCAGCCGATCGGCGCGCCGCCGATGGTACTCGGGTCGGACGGGGTCACCCGGCAGCTGGACGCCGGCCCGATGGGTGATGTGTTCCTGTCCCAAGGGCGGACCCGGCCCGCGTTGACCACCGCGTCGATGTCCGGCGACGGGACCCGGGTGGCGTTCCTCGGCAACGACGTGGTGACCGTGGTGGACCTGCGTACCGCCGCGGCCCGCAAGTACGATGCGCTGCGGGCGAGTTCCGCGCTGGTCTGGGTGACCCCGCAGACACTGCTCGTGTCCGGTCCGTCCGGGGCGGTCGTCATCGACCTGCAGACCGGTGTCCGGGCACCGACCACATTGGACGCACAGCACGTGCTGACCGGACAGGACGGCGCCCAGCCGGCGGCGCCGGCACCCGGCGCGATCCCGTCACCGCCGGTCTCGGCCGGCCCGACGCCGTCGGTGTTGCCGAGCCCTACCGGTACCGGGCTGCCGGTCGGCCTGGCCGAGAAGGTGATCCAGCTGCTTCCGGTCGGCGAACCGGCTACCGCTCCGGCCCGGCTGCGGCGCTACGCGCTGATCTCGGCCGACGCGGTGACGGCGGTGGATACCGCGATCACCGGTGACCGGATCTCCTGGTTGGGTCCGTGGCGGGAGCCCGGCTTCCTGGTCGGGGGTCCCAGCGGCCGGGCCGCTCGGGACTGCGACGCCGCCGCGCTGAACCTGCCCGAGCGGTACGGCCGGGCCGAGTACGCCACCGTGGTGCTCCAGGCGACCACCGGGCAGGTCCAGCGGTCGCTGATCGCGCCGGCCGACGCCACCAGCCTGCGTGGCTCGCTGCTGCTCGGCTGGCTGGACCGGGATACCGCACTGGTCCGTACCGGCGACGGTCGCAGCCAGCACCTGATTTCCTGGCGGGTCACCGACGGCCAGCTACGGCTGGTATCCACGGTCAGCCGGGACTCGGAAATCAGCGTCGCTGACCTCACCGGCCGCTGACCCGCGAGCCGCCACCGACCCCGCGAGCCGGACGATCCGGCAGTCGGTTCACGAAACGGCCATCTCGCCCTAAGCGTCTCGTCATCGTGTGGGTCTTGGCTATTCACTTCGCGTTCACTCGTGGCCGTCTGATCGGCAACCTGCCGCACCTACCGTTCGCCTCATCTGAGCGTGCGAAGAAACGACCCCGACAGAGAGGCAATCCTGAGGTGCTGACCGCCAATCGCAATCGCCAGCTTCGAGCGCGCGCCCTGGTGGGCGTCGCGTGCGCCGCGGCGCTCGCGCTCGCCGGCTGTGGCGGCAAGAACAACGACAACGCCGGTGGCGGCGCGGACAACGCGCCCGAACTGACCGGCTCGGTCCTCGTTGACGGCTCCAGCACGGTCGCCCCGCTGAGCAAGGCCGCGGCCGACGTCTTCAAAGAGTCGCACGGCAAGGTCAACGTCACTGTGGGTACCTCCGGCACCGGTGGTGGATTCGAGAAGTTCTGCAAGGGCGAGACTGACATCTCTGACGCGTCTCGGCCGATCAAGGACTCCGAGAAGGCGAAGTGCACGTCGGCCGGGATCACGTTCGCGGAGTTCATCGTGGCCAACGATGCTCTCTCGGTGGTGGTGAACAAGGACAACACCTGGGTGGACTGCCTGACCGCCGC
>DASRRF010000358.1:0-6962 GCA_035695905.1 Micromonosporaceae bacterium
CGGTCAAGGACGCCATCATCACGGCACAGCAGCGCGCCCGGCGCGGTGAGATCACGCCGGCCGAGGTCGCCGACGCCGCGGTTGCCGCATTGCCGGCGTACGCGACCAGCCTGCGACAGGTGGTGAACGCGACCGGTGTGATCATCCATACCAACCTCGGCCGGGCTCCGCTGTCGGCCGCGGCCCGCGAGGCACTCGCCGTCACATCCGGCGCGACGGACGTCGAGTTCGAGCTGTCCACCGGGCAGCGGGCCCGCCGCGGCCGTGGTGCGCTGGCCGCACTCGCCGCTGCCGTACCCGACGCGCAGGCCGTGCACGTGGTGAACAACAACGCCGCCGCGTTGCTGCTCTGCGGGCTGGTGCTGGCCCGGGATCGCGAGATCATCGTGAGCCGCGGCGAGCTCGTCGAGATCGGCGACGGCTTCCGGATCCCGGACCTGCTCACCTCCTCAGGGGCCCGGCTGCACGAGGTCGGGACGACCAACCGCTGCTCGGTACGCGACTACGCGGACGCGATCGGGCCGCAGACCGCGTTCATCCTGAAGGTGCACCCGTCGAACTTCGTCATCTCGGGCTTCACCTCCGCGGTCGGGGTTACCGAGCTCGCTGTCCTCGGCCCGCCGGTCGTGGTTGACATCGGATCCGGGCTGCTCGCCCCGCATCCGCTGCTGCCCGACGAGCCGGACGCGGCCACCGTGCTACGCCAGGGTGCCGCTCTGGTCACGGCCAGTGGGGACAAGCTGCTCGGCGGGCCACAGGCCGGCCTGTTGCTGGGCCAATCCGAGCTGATCGAGCGGCTGCGCCGCTACCCGGCCGCTCGCGCCGTACGCGTGGACAAGCTGACCCTGGCCGCGTTGGAGGCGACGCTGAGCGGACCGCCGTCGCCGGTGCGTACCGCCCTGGAAACGCCGCTGGCGGCGTTGCGTACCCGCGCGGAGGAGCTGGCCGAACGGTTGTCCAGCGACGGCGTCGACGCGCAGGCGGTGGCTTCGGTCGCGGCGGTGGGCGGCGGCGCCGCGCCGGGCGTTTCGCTGCACAGCGCCGCGGTCAGCCTGCCTGCCGCGCTCGCCACGCCGCTGCGGCTCGGCCGGCCACCGGTCGTCGGGCGGGTCGAGAACGAGCGCTGCCTGCTGGACCTGCGTACGGTCGCGCCGGAAGAGGACGAGACCGTGGTCAGAGCGGTGCTTGCCGCACAGGGCGGACCCACCTGAGTGAGGTGGATCCGCCCTGTTTCGTGCGGTTGCTAGCTGGCCGCCTGCAGGGCCAGCTCCGGAGCCTCGACCGAGTCCGGCGTCGGCTTCTGCGGGGTGTTACGGATCAGCAGGAAGGTGACCAGCGTGGACGCGGCGAGCAGCACCGCGCTGACCGTGAACGCCACGTTGTAACCGTGGACCACGCCGAGCGGCGCGCCTTCCGGGCCGTGCGCGTTGATGTACGACGCGGTGGCCGTGGTGAAGACCGTGTTGAGCAGCGCCACGCCGAGCGACGCACCAACCTGCTGGGTGGTGTTCAACAACGCGCTCGCTACCCCGGCATCGTGGTCGCTGACACCGGTCAGCGACGTGTTGCCGAGCGGTACGAAGACCAGCGCCATGCCGCTGGCCATGATGACGAACGCGGGCAGGATGAACGCCGGGTACGACGAGTCGATCTTCAGCTGGGTCAGCCAGATCATCGCGCCGGTGGCCATCAGGCCGCCGACGGACATCATGGCCCGCGGGCCGACCCTGGGCAGCAGCCCGCTCGCCACGATCGCGGTGATGATCATCGCGAACGAGAACGGCAGGTAGGCCACCCCACTGCGCAGCGGCGAGTAGTGCAGCGTGCCCTGGAAGTAGTACGTCATGAACAGGAACATGCCCAGCATGCCCGCGCCCAGCAGGATCGAGGTCAGGAACGAGCCGCCGCGGTTGCGGTGCAGCACCACCCGCAAGGGCAGCAACGGGTTGGCTGACCGCGCTTCGACCACCACGAAGGCGACCAGGAGCACCGCGGCCATCGCGAAGAAGATCAGGGTGACGCCGGCCGACCAGCCGTCTTCCGCCGCCTTGGTGAAGGCGTAGACCAGCGACACGAGACCGCCGGTGGCCAGCACCGCACCCGGGATGTCGTACTTGGTGTTGCCGTGCGCCCGGCTCTCCTTGACGATCGGGAGTGCGAGCGCGACCGCGAGCAGAGCGATCGGGATGTTGACCAGCAGGCACCAGCGCCAGGTCGTGTACTGGGTGAGCAGGCCGCCCATGATCAACCCGATCGCCGCGCCGACACCGGAAATCGCGCCGAACACGCCGAACGCCTTGGCTCGGTCCTTGATGTCGGTGAAGGTGACGGTAATCAGCGAGAGCGCGGCCGGGGCGAGCAGCGCGCCGAACGCACCTTGAAGTCCCCGCGCGGCGAACAGCGTGCCCGCGTTGTTGGCCGCGCCGCCGAGCGCCGAGGCACCCGCGAAGCCGATCAGGCCGATCAGGAAGACCCGCTTGCGGCCGACGTAGTCGGCGATCCGGCCGCCGAGCAGCAGCAGCCCGCCGAAGGCGAGGGTGTATGCGGTGACGATCCATTGCCGGTTGGCGTCGGAGATGTTCAGTGCGTGCTGGGCCGAGGGCATCGCGATATTCACGATGGTGGCGTCCAGCACGACCATGAGCTGGGCGATCGCGATGACCGCGAGCGCAAGCCAGCGCTTAGGGTCGACCGCAGGCGTCCCCGCGGACGTGTCGTCCGCTATGGCCGCGTTTTGCGTCATGTCGGTACCTTTCAGGCTTGATGCAGCGTGATCGAACCGCCACTTGAACCTAGGACGAGCCGGTAACTGCTCCGGAAGACGGCACCGTCGCCGCCGTCTTCCACGAACATAAAGATCGGGTACGACAAAATGCATACCGCCAACGCGGGAACGTGGCCGTGATCACACCAATCCGGATCGCGGGCACCGGTTGCGTACCCGGTCCGGACCGGGTACGGGTGTGCCATGGAGTTCCATCACGTGGCCATCGATACCGTCGTACACGTCGATGCTCCGATCCGTCTGACCTCGGCAGACGTCGTGCGGCGGCTGCAGCCCGCGCTGGATCGCTGGGGCATCCGCGGCAACCTGCTGGAGGATGTCGCCGGCATCCACGCGCGGCGGGTCTGGGATGGGCCGATGCAGGTAGCGGACGCGGCGACGATGGCCGCACGCGAGGCGCTGGCCCGCTCCGGCGTACCGCCGGAGCGGATCGGCGTCCTGATCAGCACGTCGGTGTCCCGCGACTACCTCGAACCGTCGACGGCCTCGGTCGTGCACGGCAACGTCGGTCTGTCCAGTACCTGCCAGAATTTCGACGTCGGCAACGCCTGCCTGGCGTTTCTCAGCGGGATGGACATCGCCGGGCGGATGATCGAGCGTGGCGAGATCGAGTACGCGCTGATCGTCGATGGCGAGGTCAGCAACGAGATCATCGAGCGTACGGTCGACCGGCTGAGTGCTGCGGACGCGACCGCGGACCAGTTCCGCGCGGAGTTCGCGTCGCTGACGTTGGGCTCGGGCGCCGCGGCGATGGTGCTCGGCAACCGCGATCAGGTGGTCGGCGGGCACCGGTACCTCGGTGGCGTGACGCGGGCGGCGACCGCGTACTCGCATCTGTGCCGCGGAAACATGGACCGCATGGTCACCGACACCAGGATGCTGCTGGAGGAGGGTCTGAAGCTGGCCGCGACGACCTTCCAGGCCGCCGGCTGGGCCGGGTCGGCGTTCGATGAGTACGTCGTCCACCAGGTCAGCAGGGTGCACACCGATGCGCTGGTCAAGCTGCTCGACATCGATCCCGCGCGGGTGCTCACCGTGTTCGGCGAACACGGCAACATCGGCCCGGCGGCGGTGCCGATCGCGCTGTCCAAGCTCAACGAGATGGGCCGGCTGCACGAGGGCATGCGGGTCGCGTTGATGGGCATCGGATCCGGCCTGAACTGTTCGATGGCCGAGGTGGTCTGGTAGGACCTGCCGCCGGCGCCTGCTCGGCTGGTGGGCGCTTAGACTGCCTCATGACCGTCGGGACTCGTGTACGTCGCACCGAGGACCGCAGGCTGCTGGTGGGCGCGGGTACCTACGTGGACAACCTCCGCCTGCCCGAGCTTGCCGGGTGCCTGCACGCCACGTTCGTCCGCAGCCCGGTGGCGCACGCGCGCATCACGGGTGTGGACGCCGGTGCGGCCCGGGCGGCACCCGGGGTGGTGGCCGTCGTCACCGGCATGGAGCTGGGCGTGCCGGCCGTACCGCCGGAGGGCCTGAGCAACTCGTCACCGGAGATGGCCCAGCCGCTGCTGGCCACCGATATGGTACGGCACGTGGGCGAGGCGGTCGCCGTGGTCGTCGCGGACAGTCCGTACCACGCAACGGATGCGGCCGATCTGGTGGTGGTCGAGTACGAACCGTTGCCACCGGTGGTATCCGTCGAGGCCGCGCTCGCCGGCGACGTGCTCGTCTTCCCGGCGGCCGGCACCAACCTCGCTCACGAGGCGGGTGGGTTCGGCGGCGAGGACCTGTTCGCCGGGTGCGAGGTCGTGGTGACCCGGCAGCTCCGGAACCAGCGGGTGGCCGCCGTACCGCTGGAGACCCGGGCCGCCGCCTGTGTGCCCACAGTGGACGGTGGCCTGACGCTCTGGGTCTCCACGCAGATCCCGCATGCGGTACGGGACGGGCTCACCGCGCAGTTGGGCCTGGTACCCGGGCTGCTTCGGGTGATCGCGCCCGACGTCGGCGGCGGGTTCGGGGCGAAAGGCAATGTCGACGGGGAGTTCGGGGTGGTCTGCTGGCTGGCCCGGCACCTCGGGCGCGCGGTGCGGTGGGTCGAGACGCGCAGCGAGAGCATGCTCGGCATGGGCCACGGGCGCGGGCAGCAGCAGACCGTGACCATCGGCGGCCGGCGGGACGGCACCATCGAGGCGTACCGGCTCGACGCGGTCGGCGACGCCGGTGCGTATCCCGGTCCGGGCGGGTGGCTGGTCACCCCGACGGTGTGGATGGCCACCGGTGCGTACGCGATCCCGCGCGTCGAGGCCCGCGGTCGCAGCGTACTGACCAATACGGCGCCGATGCGTCCCTACCGGGGCGCCGGCCGGCCGGAGGCGGCCGCAGCGATCGAGCGCGCGGTGGACCTCTTCGCCGCCGAGATCGGGGCGGACCCGGCGGTGGTGCGCCGGCGCAACTTCATCCCGCCGGATGCTTTTCCTTACACCACACCGACCCGCGCCGAGTACGACACCGGAGACTACCCGGCGGCGCTGGACGCCATCCTCGCCGCCGCGGACTATCCCGCGCTGCGTGCCGAGCAGGCGAGCCGGCGCGCCACCGGTAGCCCGTTCCAGTACGGCATCGGGCTGTCGTCCTATGTGGAGATTACCGGCCTCGGCCCGGATGAGCATGCCCGGCTCGAGGTGGGTCCGGACGGTACGGTCGTCGCGCACGTGGGTACCTCGCCGCAGGGCCAGGGGCACGAGACGACGTTCGCGATGATCCTCGCCGATCAGCTCGGCGTACCCGTGGAGCGGATCAGCGTACGGCACGGCGACACCGGCGCGCTCGCGGACGGCGGCGGCACGTACGGCTCGCGATCGCTGCAGCTGGCCGGTTCCGCCCTGCACGAGGCGGCCGACCGGCTCTGCGACGAGGTACTCCCGCTGGCCGCCGCCGAACTGGGGGCCGACGAGCACCTGGTCGGGCTGGACCGCGACACCGGTACGTGGCGGGTACGCGATGCCGGGCCGAACGGGCTCACCTGGGCCGAGCTGGCCGGCCGGGTCGCGCCGGGGCGCGGCTTCACGGTCGAGGTGAAGTACGCGCTGCCGAAGCGGACCTTCGCGTTCGGTGCCCACCTCGCGCTGGTCGAGGTCGACGTGGAGACCGGTGCGGTGAACCTGGTGCGCTTCCTCGCGGTGGACGACGCCGGGCGCATCATCAACCCGATGCTCGCCGAGGGCCAGCGTCACGGCGCCATCGCGCAGGGCATCGGACAGGCGCTCTACGAGGAGATGGCGTACGACGAAGCCGGTAACCCGTTGACCGTCACGCTCGCCGACTACACCGTGCCCAGCGCGGCTGACCTGCCCGGCTTCGAGCTGCTCTGGATGCAGACCCCGACGCCGCACAACCCGTTGGGCGCCAAGGGAGTCGGCGAGGCCGGGACGATCGGCGCGGTGCCGGCCGTACAGAACGCGGTCGTCGACGCGGTGTCGCATCTCGGCGTACGCCATATCGACCTGCCGCTGACGCCGCAACGGGTCTGGGAGGCCATCTCCGCCGCGTCCGGGTGACGGTGCCACTCATCCCGTGTTGGATATTGCTGCCGCTGGTCGGACCCGGCGACACTCGGCCGATGCGGGCCAGGCTGTGCGTTGTGTTCTCGGTGTTGTTGGCTGCGGTCGCCACCGTCGTCGTGGCCGGACCCGCCTACGCCGGGCCGGGAAAGGCAAGCGTTGACGCGGCCGGCGTTGTGTCCTTTGTGGACACATCGGGCGGCGTGACGCTCCAGGTGCGGAATCTCACCGCCACGACGGTCGAGCTGGCGGTCAGCGGCTCGGTGCCGCCGACCGCCGGACCGGGCTGCGTGCAACAACCTCCCGGCCCGAACACCGCCTCGGTGGTATGTACCTTCGGCGGCCGGCTGCCGACCGTCCACATTGACCTCGGCGACGGGGACGACCTGTGCGACTGTCTCGCTCCGGTCGTCTACACGATCGACCTCGGGCCGGGAAACGACACACTGTGGGACCTGAGCCCAGCGTACCCGGCCAGCGTCTTCGGCGGCGACGGCGACGACGTCATCAACACCAACGAGTCCAGCGACCAGATCGACGGCGGTGCCGGGTTCGACGTCGCGGGGTACCGGCACCAGAAGGCGCCGGTGTGGGCGAGCCTGGCGGCCGGTGGCGGCGGGATGTTCCCTTCGGAGCACGATGCGTACACCGGCATCGAGGGCCTCCTCGGC
>DASRRF010000359.1:0-8650 GCA_035695905.1 Micromonosporaceae bacterium
GTGGCGAACGCACTGGCCCCGTACGGACTGGCGATTTCGGCCGGCGACACGACAAGCGTCGGCGTCGGCGGCCTGATCCTCGGTGGTGGGATCGGTTGGATGGTGCGCAAGGACGGCCTTGCCCTGGACAACGTCGTGGCGGCCGAGGTGGTCACCGCGGACGGGCGGGTGGTCCGGGCCAGCGCCGACGAGCACGCCGACCTGTTCTGGGCGATCCGGGGTGGCGGCGGCAACTTCGGCGTCGTCACCACGTTCGACCTGACGGCCCGCCCGGTACGGGAGGTGCTGTTCGGGACGATCTCCTACCCCGCCGCGCAGACCGCGACGGCGCTGCGCGGTTGGCGGGACTACCTGCGTACGGCGCCGGACGAGGTCACCACGACGGCGCGGATCTTTCCGAACTTCGGCGGCGAACAACCACCGTTCACGATCACCGTGTGCTATTCCGGTGCCGACCTCGACGCCGGCCGCGCGGCGCTGGAGCCGCTGTTCCACCTCGGCACGCTGATCGGCAACGAGGTCAAGGCGATGCCGTACGCGGACGTACTCGAGGACGCGAACGCGCTGCCGCCCGGCCTGGTGCCGATGGTGAAGAACCGGTTCGCGCGCGTGTGCGGCGACGACCTGCTCGATACCGCGATGAACCCGGATCGGCCCGGCATGATGTTCGTGGAGTTCCGCGGGCTCGGCGGAGCGATGGCCCGGGTCGCCCCGGACGCGACCGCGTTCGCCTACCGCGACGTCGAGGTGATGGTGCTTACCGCGCTGCTGGATCCCAGCCCGGACGCCGCGGCGAAGTTCGCCACGTTCTGGGAGAGCCTGGCTCCGTTCACCGCGGGTGCCTACGGCAACTTCCTGACCACCGCGAACGCCGACGACGTGGCGAGCATCTACCCGCCGCAGACGTACGCGCGCTTGGCCGCGATCAAGCACATGTACGACCCGCAGAACGTCTTCAACCACAATCACAACATCCCACCGGCCGCGGTGGGCTGACCGCGCCGCGACGTCCGATTCCCGCCAGCGGACGGCCGGGCCGGTGGGCAGAATGGACGCATGACCTCGTACACGACAATCGACAGTCCGATCGGCGAGCTGCTCGTCGTGGCCGATTCGGCGGTGACCCGGGTGTCCATACTGGACCGACCGGGCGCCGCCGCGATCGAGCCCGGCTGGCGGCCCGACCCGGCCCGGTTCGCCGACATCGAGCGGCAGTTGCGGGCGTACTTCGCGGGCGACCTTACCGAGTTCGACGTGGCGTTCGAGACCCGCGGTACGCCGTTCCAGGAGCGCGTGTGGGCCGCGCTGGACGCGATCCCGTACGGCACGACGACGACGTACGGCCGGATCGCGGCGGCGATCGGCGCACCGCGGGACCGGATCCGCGCGGTCGGCGCCGCGATCGGGGCGAACCCGCTGCTCATCGTGCGCCCGTGCCACCGGGTGGTCGGCGCGAACGGCGCGCTGACCGGGTACGCCGGTGGCGTGGAGCGCAAGCAGTTCCTGCTGACCCACGAGGGCGCGTTGCAGGCGCAGTTGGTATGACGGCGCTGCTCCCCCGGCCCCGGATGGAGGTCGCGCCGGGCGCGGTACACGTGCCTGAGTGGCTCTCCCTCGATGAGCAGCGGGCACTCGTCGAGGCGTGCCGCGGCTGGGCGGCCGGTCCGGCGCCGATCCGCTCGGCCCGGTTGCCCGGCGGGCACTACATGTCCGTACGGACGGTGTGTCTCGGCTGGCACTGGCAGCCGTACCGCTACACCCGGACGGCCAACGACGCCGGTGGCGGCCGGGTCGCCGCGTTTCCCGGCTGGCTGGTCGACCTCGGGCGCCGGGCGCTCGTCGACGCGTACCAGGATCCGGCGGCGGGCGACGGCTACACACCGGACGCCGCGCTCATCAACTTCTATGACGAGCGCGCCAAGATGGGCATGCACCAGGACAAAGACGAGAAATCCAGTGCGCCGGTGGTGTCGCTGAGCATCGGCGACACCTGCGTGTTCCGGTTCGGCAACCCGCAGACCCGCTCGAAGCCATACAGGGATATCGAACTGACCTCCGGCGACCTGTTCGTGTTCGGCGGCCCGTCGCGCTTTGCATACCACGGGGTTCCGAAGGTGTATCCGGGCACCGGCGATCCCGGCACCGGGCTGGCCACCGGCCGGCTGAACATCACCATGCGGGTGACCGGACTACCGACCGCCGGCTAGCTCACGCGCGCATCACGGTGGCGATCGGGATGCGGGCCGCGCGGATCGCCGGTACCAGACCGCCGAGCAGGCCTGCCACCAGTCCCGCGATGATCCCGGCGAGCCCGGCCTGCCAGGGAAAGTCCATGTTCGCCAGCGCCGGCACCCGGCCACCGATGAACCGGCCGGCGTACCGCAGGCCCAGTGCGGCCACGCCGATCGCCGCTCCCGCGGTGAACAAGCCGGTGAGCAGCGTCTCGACGAGCACGATGCCGGCCAGCAACAGCCGCGGCGTGCCAACAGCCCGGCGCAGCGCGAACTCCTCGACCCGCTCGCCGACCGTGGCGAGTCCCACGTTGAGGATGCCGGCCACCCCGATCAGCAGGACCAGGCCGGCCATGCCCAGAAAGATCCAGCGCAGCAGGGCGAGCCGTGCCTCGATGGTCTTCAGCGACCGGATCGGCTCGGCCCGCAGCTGCTCCGCCGGCACCCCGCTGGCGGTCAGCCGGGTGCGGAGTACCTGGTCGATCGCGGTCGCGTCGGGCGAGCGGAGCACCTCGAGACCGCCCCCGCCGAGCCGGCGGTTCGCGTCGGCCGGCGCGAACCAGTTGAGCAACTCATCCATCCGGACGTACGCCACCGGCTCGGCCGCACCGTCGTCGACCACGCCGACGATCTGCGGGGTCATGTTCGCGATCGCGCCGTCGACCCGCATCTCCGCGGGTACCCGATGGCGGGTCAGGCCCTTGGCCGCCTCCTTGTTCAGCACGATGCGCGGCGCCATCGACGGTCCGGAGGCGAAGTCCAGCCACTGCCCGGACTCCAACCGGTACGCCTTGAACTGCCGGATGTCCCCGGTCATCGCGACCAGCCGCAGCTCGATCGCCTCGCCAGGCGGTGGGCCCGGATCCGCGTCGACCTTCGTACAGACCCCGCGGGCGAAGCAAACGATCCTCGGCTCATCGGGTACGTAGAACCGCGGACCGGCGGACTGGTCGAACGGCGTGCCGCCGGGGTTGATCGGGCGGACCAACGGTTCGCCGATGATCGCCTGGGTGGAAACCGAGCCGACCGCGTCCGACCGGCCCTGCAGCGTACCCGTTGCGATGGTCAGGGTCTGTCCCCCCGGCGGCAGATGTACCTGCCGCCGATGGTCAGGGTCTGTCCCCCCGGCGGCAGGTACATCTGCAGCGTGCCGTCCTTGCCCAGGGTTGATTCCACATCGGACAGTGCGGCCCGCCGGGTGGTCTCGGCGCCGGCCTGGACCACGACCACCGCGAGTACGCCGAGGAACAGGCTCATCATCGACAGCAAGGTACGCAGCTTGCGGGCGCGGATGCTCTGCCCGGCAATGATCAGGGACGAGCGGATCCGTCCGGCCAGCCCAGTCACCCGGTCACCGCCTCGGCGGCCGGGGCGAGTACGCCGTTGTGCAGGCGGAGCACCCGGCCCATCCGGTTGGCGTGATCCCAGTCGTGGGTCACCAGGACCAGGCCACAGCCGTCGGCGGTGGCGGCGTGCAGTACGTCGATCACCAGGTTCCCGGTCTCGGTGTCCAGCGCGCCGGTCGGCTCGTCGGCCAGTAGCAGCCTCGGCTCGCGGACCAGCGCGCGGGCGATCGCCACCCGCTGCTGCTCGCCGCCGGACAGCCGCGATGGCCGGTGCTTGGCCAGGTCGGCGATGCCGACCCGATCCAGCGCGGCCAGCACCCGGGCCCTGCGCTTGCGCCGGGGCAGCCAGCCTTGCCCGTTGACCAGTGCCATCGCCACGTTCTGCGCCGCCGTCAGGTGCTTGAGCAGGAAGAACCGCTGGAACACGAAGCCGAACTCGGCGCTGCGCAGCGCGGCGGCGCGCCGCTCGGGCACCCGGGTGATGTCCCGGTCGCCCAGCAGGTATTCACCGCTGTCCGGCCGGTCGAGCAGCCCGATCAGGCTGAGCAGCGTACTCTTGCCGGAACCGGACCGACCGAGGACGGCGACGCCCTCTCCACTGTGGACAGTAAGGTCCACACCGGACAGTATGCTGCGCGGGGTGTCCTGCCCGGTCAGGGTCTTCGTGATCGCGGTGAGCCGGATCAGCGGGGTCATTTCCCGACCACCGGAAAACCCGGGCCGCCGTTGAGATCGGGCGGCGCCGCGGGAAGGTTCGGGCCGGGCACCGCGACGGTGTCGGTTTCGGTCAGCCCGGACTTGATTTCGACCACCTTGCCGTCGGTGAGCCCGAGCACGACGTCCCTGGTCTGCCGGGTGCCGTCCGGCCCGACGACATCGACCTTGCCGTTGCCCTGCGCGCCGGCGACCGCCTCGACCGGCAGCACGAGCGCGTTGACCGCCTGCTGGGTGATCACCTCGACGGTGGCCGACGCGCCGTTGATCAGCCGGACGTTCGCCGGCGCGGTACACACCAGCCGCAGGCCGGTCGCCTCGGACGCAGCACCCTGCTGCGGGTCCGCGGGCAGCTTCCCGGCCGGCGGCGCGGTGGGCTGAGCACCGGCGGCGGGTGCGGGCTGGGCCGGTTCCTCCGGGACCGTGCCGGCCGGCAGGGCGGCGATCGTACCGAGCACGGTGCACGGGAACGGGCCGGGACCGCCCTGGATCTGCGCCTGCACCGAACCGAGCGCACCGGATATCTTGTACGCCTGCTCGCCGCCGATCTCCGCGACGATGCCGTACCCGGCCTGCCGCGCCGACACGATCGGCATGCCCGCGGTGACCGTCGAGCGGTCGTCTACCAGCCGACCGGCGAACACCGCGCCGGCCGGTACGTCCACCGGGTGCGCCTTGCCGCCGGCCCAGACGCTGGCCACCCGGGTCGGTTTGGTGGGCGTGCCCTGCGGCGGAGCCACGTTCACGTAGCGCACCTGGCCGGCGACCGGCGCCACCAGCCCGAAGACCGGACTTATCGTCACCTTGCCGGACAGGCTCACCCGGTTGGCGAGATCCCGCCGGGTCGGTTTCACCGTGGTCAGGATCGTGCCGCGGGGCGCCAGGCCCGGGGTGCCCTGCTTCGTTCCGGATGCGGTACACCCGGCCACCGCCGCCGCGGCCGGTGCCAGGACGCACACCCGCAGCAGTAGTCGTCTGTGCACTGGTACCCCCACTCGACGCCGGGCAACTCCTAACAAGACGCTGCGCGATCGCCACAGGTTGCCACCGCCGGCCACCGGCTATGGTGACGATGTGCCGGTGGTCGCGGGTGGTTTCCTCACGCATCTGGAGTGTCCGCGGTGTGCCGCGCAGCATCCAGCGGATCGGCCGCAGAACCTGTGCCCGTGCGGCTCTCCGCTGCTGGCTCGGTACGACCTCGACGCGGTCGGGCGGGCCGTCGACCCGGCCCGGATCGCCGGCCGCGGGGCGGATCTGTGGCGCTACCGGGAGCTGCTGCCGGTCGCGGACGCTGAGCACATCACCACGCTCGGCGAGGGCTGGACGCCGCTGCTGCCCGCCCGGCGGTACGGCGCGCAGATCGGCGTACCCGGGCTGCTCATCAAGGACGAGGGGCTGATACCGACCGGATCGTTCAAGGCCCGCGGCGCGGCGGTCGGCGTGTCCCGCGCCCGGGAACTGGGCGTACGGCAGGTGGCGATGCCCACGAACGGCAACGCCGGCGCGGCCTGGGCCACCTACGCGGCGCGGGCCGGTCTGGGCGCGACGATCGCGATGCCGACCGGCGCACCGACCATCACCCGGCGCGAATGCCTCGCCGCCGGCGCCGAGCTGCACCTGGTGGACGGGCTCATCGGCGACGCCGGCAAGTTGATCGCCACCATCATCGAGGCGTCCGCGGGCGGCATCTTCGACGCGTCGACGCTCAAGGAGCCGTACCGGCTCGAGGGCAAGAAGACGATGGGGTACGAGATAGCCGAGCAGCTCGGCTGGCGGGTCCCCGACGTGATCCTCTACCCGACCGGCGGCGGCGTCGGGCTGATCGGGATCCACAAAGGACTCGCCGAGCTGCGTACCCTCGGCTGGCTCGAACCCGGCCCGGCGCCCCGGCTGGTCGCCGTACAGTCCACCGGGTGCGCGGCGATCGTGCGCGCCTTCGCGGCCGGCGAGCGGCGGGCGCAGCCGTGGGCCGGCGCGCAGACCATCGCGTTCGGCATCAACGTACCGGCGCCGCTCGGCGATGAGCTGATCCTCGACGCGCTGCACGCCACCGGCGGCACCGCGCTCGCCGTCGGCGACGACGAGCTGCTGGCGGAGCTGCGCGACTTCGGCGCACGCGAAGGGCTGTTGCTCTGCCCGGAGGGTGCGGCGTGCCTGGCGGCCGCGCGGCGGCTGCGCGCCACCGGCTGGATCGGGGCGGATGAACAGGTCGTGGTACTCAACACCGGCGCCGGTTTGAAGTACCCGGACACGGTGGACGCTCCCTGATCAGGAGAACAGCACGCTCGCGGCAGCCAGCAACTCCGCCTTCGCGATGACCAGCGGCCACCGTCCACTGTGGAGGATTACCAGGCCGACGCCGGCCTGCACCAGCACGATCGCACTCACGGGACCAGCAGCAGTTTCCCGGTGGTACGCCGGGCCTGCAGGTCCTCGTGCGCGGTACGGGCCTCAGCCAGCGGGTACGTTGCTCCGATGTGGACGGACAGGCCGCCGGACACCCACCTGAACACATCCTCGGCGCGGCGCACCAGCTCGTCGCGGGTCACGATGTAGTGGTACAGCGTCGGCCGGGTCAGGAACAGCGATCCGCCCGCGTTGAGCCGCTGCGGGTCGAACGGCGGTACCGGGCCGCTGGCCGCGCCGTACAGCACCAGCATACCCCGCCGCCGCAGGCTGGCCAGGCTGGCGTCGAACGTGGCCTGCCCGACACCGTCGTACACCGCGGCGACGCCTTCGCCATCGGTCAGCTCGCGCACCCGGGCCGGTACGTCCGGATAGCCGAGCACCTCGGCCGCGCCGGCCTGCTTCGCCAGCCGCTCTTTCTCCACTGTGGACACCGTGGCGATCACGCGGGCGCCCAGCTTCGTGGCGAGCTGGGTCAGTAACAGCCCCATCCCGCCGGCCGCGGCGTGCACGAGCACCGTGTCGCCTTCCTGTACCGGGTACGTGTCGAGCAGCAGGTAGTGCGCGGTCATGCCCTGCAGCAGGGCGGCCGCGGCCAGCTCCGGCGACAGGCTGTCGGGCAGCGGAACCACGCGGTCCGCGGGCGCGAGCGCGTACTCGGCGTAGCTGCCGGCGAGGTCCACCGAGGCGACCCGGTCGCCGACCGCGACCCCGCTCACCCCGTCACCGATCGCGGCCACGGTGCCCGCGCCCTCGCCGCCCGGCACCAAGGGCAGCTCGGCCGGGTAGCGGCCGGTGCGCTGGTACACCTCGATGAAGTTCACCCCGATCGCGGCGAGGCTGACCAGCACCTCGCCCGGCCCCGGCGCCGGCGTGGGTACCTCGGCCTCGGTCAGCGCCTCGGGACCGCCGTACTGGCGTACCTGGATGGCCTTCATCAGCGCAGCCTACGGAGTAGGGACTGCGCACGCACGCGGAGCCCCCTATCGTGTGCACCACGTTCTTAAGCTGTGCGGGAGAGGCAGGATCGCCGTGGCACTTCGTGACAGGCTCACCGAGCGGGTCACACCCCTGCTCGAGCCGGGGGAACAGGTACGGCACGTGTTTCCGGCCCAGGCCGGCGTCAACCCGTGGATCGGCAACCTACTGGGCCTGCTCGGCCAGACCTTCGTCCGGCGCCGGATCGTTGCCGTCACCGACCAGCACGTGGTCGTGCTCGGTGCGACCTTGAACGGTACCAAGCCCACGAAGGTGCTGCACCGGCTGCCGCGTACCCGGATCGGTCCAACGAAAGGCATCTGGAGCTCGATCCAGCTGGCCGGCGAGAAGACGTGGGTGCACGCCAGGTACCGCGGCGAGGTCGAGGGCGCCGACGCCGGGCTCTGACCGCGATGCACCCGGGCGCTGGTACGCGGCGAACCGCGTACCAGCGACGGGTTGCTACTTGTGGCTACCCATCCCGGCCTCAACGGCAACCACGTTGAAGTCCTTGTCGAACTTGACGGTCGCCTTCGTGCCGTCGGACTTCGTGACGTGCGCTTCGTACACCGCACCGTCGGCGTCGGTCTCCACCCGGTCGATGGTCGCGCCGGGCAGCGCCTTCAACGCGGCCGCCCGCGCCTTTGCCGCGTCGTTGCCGGTCAGCAATGTCTCGTCGGGGCGCTGCCCGCCCGCACGGTTGGCGGTGCCGGTGCCGTCCTGACCCGGCGCCTGGCTCGCGCTGGCCGACGGGCTGGACGGGTCGGCCGTGGCCGGCAGCGCGGTCGCCAACAAGCCACCGGCGAGCGCACCCGCGCCGAGCAGGCCGGCGGCCCAGCCGATCCACCGCCGGCGCGCGTTGCTGTCTCTTGTTGCATGGTCCATGGGGGTTCTCCTCGCAACGAGTACTGCCACTGTGTGTGGCAGCTGTGACCACAGTGGCGACGCGACGTCAGCGCCCACCCAAAGGCCGCT
>DASRRF010000360.1:0-2217 GCA_035695905.1 Micromonosporaceae bacterium
ACGGCGCTCGCAGACGCCGTGCCCGGCACCGCCGTCGACGCCGGCACGGGGGTGACCGACGAGGACGGAGTTCCAGTGGACGAGGGCTGGGAGTTCGGCGTACCGCTGGCCAGTTGGGCGCCCAACGCGACCGCTCCGGCACCGACCACAGCGACCAGGACGGCGGCCGCGCCAACCCCGGCCAGAGCACGCAACCCGCGGCGGCCCGCGGACGCCTCCCGGGCCGGCACCGCCTTCATCAGCTCGGCGGAGGCCCCGGCTGAGCCCTGCTTCACCGGTACCCAGGTGACCGGGGCGGCGACCGCGACGTTCGCGCTACGTACCCACCAGGTCACCGCCTCGGCGGCGAGCGGGGGCAGGGCCGGTAGCCCGTCCATCGCCGGCTCGACACCCCGCAGCCGGTGCGCGAGGGTGACCGGATCCGGGCGGGCACCGGGCTCCTGGGCCAGGCACGCCTCGACGATCGGCCAGACCACCGGCGGCAGTCCGGCCGGTGGCACCGGGTGGCACGCGGCGTGCCGGCCGAGCACCTCGGCGGCGGAGCCACCGCGGTACGGACTGCGGCCGCAGATCAGCTCGAACAACACGATGCCGAGGGCGTACACGTCCGAGGCCGGGGTCGGCATGCCGCCGGCGACCACCTCGGGCGCGACGTACTCCGGAGTGGCCAGGATCGGCCGGGTGCGGCGGCCGGCGACCACCGGCATCGTCTCGCCGCTGTCCAGCCGGCGAGCCACCCCGAAGTCGGCCAACCGCACCGGACCACCGTCCGCGGGTACCAGGATGTTGCCCGGCTTGACGTCTCCGTGTACGACGCCGTTGTCGTGCAGGTACGCCAGCGCGTCGGCGACCTGCGTGACGACGTTCGCCGCGACGGTCGCCGGTAGCGGGCCCTCGATACGCAGCCGGCGGCGCAGGTCCAGCCCCTCGATCAGCTCGAGGACCAGGCCGTACTCGCTGTCGATGAGCACGAAGTCGCGTACCCGGATGATGCCCGGGTGGTCTAGCTCGGCCAGCAGCTCGGCCTCGGACAGGAAGGTCGACACGAGATCCGGTTGCGCGGCCGCCTCCGGGCGCAGCAACTTCACCGCGACCGCCTCGCCGGTCAGCTCGTCCACGGCACGCCACACCTGGCCGATCGCACCCCGCGCGAGCTCTGTCACCAGCCGGTACCTGCCGCCGAACAACCGCTGCATCGTGACCTCCCCAACACGTGCGACGTTAGGAGGCCCGGCCGCGGTGCGGTCGCGCGGTCGTTTCCGTTGGCACGAACCGGGGACTGCTTGCATCAGAGCCGGCTGCGCAGCTCCCACAGCTCGGGGTAGAACCGCATCTCGATGCGCGAGCGCAGGTACGCACCGCCCGCGCTGCCGCCGGTGCCGGGCTTCGTGCCGATCTGCCGCTCGGCCATCAGCACGTGCCGTGCCCGCCACAGGCTCCACGCCTGATCGTGCGCGACGAGTGCCTCGGCCAGATCCCACAACGCGCCGTACGCCTTGCGGTCGTGGGCGATCGTGGCGTACGCGGCGAACCGCTCGTCCGCGGTGGCCACGCCGAACCCGGCGCTGGCGAGTACCGCGAGGAACCCGTCCCACAGGCTCGGCTCGTCCAGCCGGGCCTTGAGCCGGTGCCGCTCGTCGTCGGACAGGCCGCGGAACCGCTGGAGAAATCCGGGGTCCTTGAGTCCGGACAGGAACTCGATCTCCCGGAACTGCGCCGACTGGAACCCCGAGGCCGGCGCGAGCATGGTGCGGAACGCGAGGAAGTCCTGCGGGGTCATCGTGTCGATCACATCAACCTGGTGCACCAGCAACCGCTCGATCACGTGACAGCGCTCCAGCCGGACCCGCGGCAGGTACGCCTCGCCGGCCAGCATCCGCTCCCGGGCATCGGTCAGCTCGTGCAGCAGAACCTTGAACCACAGTTCGTACGCCTGATGGATCGCGATGAACAGCAGTTCGTCGTGCGCCACCGAGCCCGGAACCTGCTGTTCGAGCAGCTCGGTCAGGTGCAGGTAGCTGCCGTAGGTGAGCCGGCCGCCCTGCTCGCCGAAGCGGGCATCGCCGGCGACACCATCACCCGGATGTGCGTACGTCACCCCGCCAATCTAGATCACAGGCTAGATTGAGCGTTCGTGGCGTCGAAGCTCAGCGCATGGCTGGCCACCCTCTCCCCCGACGAACTCGCCGGCATCCTGCTGCGACGGCCGGACACGAT
>DASRRF010000361.1:0-1709 GCA_035695905.1 Micromonosporaceae bacterium
GACAGGTCCGTCGGGGGTACGAAGTGCCGCCCACGACTGGGTAACCTCGGCGAGCCCGGCGCCCGCCCCGGCACCGGCGCTGACCGAGCTCCCGGTACTGCTCGCCGTGCTGGCGCTCAGCATCGCCGTGCTGCGCCGGCAATGGCTGCGGGCACCCGCGACGGGCGGGCTGATGCTCGTACTGTCCGCGCTGCTGATCGAGCCGGCCCGGGCCGACCTGCTGGTGATCGCACTGCCGCTGGTCACGGTGGTGGCCGCGGTCGGTGCCGAGGAGCGGTTCGTCGCCGCGCTCGCGTTCCGGTCGCCGCCACGGGTACGGGCGGCCATGGCCTGCGCGGCCGTGCTGGCCGGCGGCGCCACGCTGGGCGCCGTGGTGGCCCGTGCACCGGCCGGACCCGAGGCGGCGCCGATAGCCGACGTCACCGCATGGTTCCGGAACGAGGTACCCGGTGATCAACCCATCTTCGTGGACGACGCCCTCTGGCCGGAAATGCTGCGAGCCGGGTTCGCCGCCACCCGGCTGCGCGCGCTCGGCGCCGCCGGCGGACCCGGCTCGGGCGTCACGGACGGCGGACCCGGTGGTGGACCTGGTGGACCCGGCGCCGTGCAGTGGCGGGTGGCCAGCGGCGACGTCGACCGGCTCGGGGCGCTCGCGGCGCGCTGGCTACCCTTCGCGGCATTCGGACCCGAAGCGAGCCGGGTAACGATCCTGCACCGGCTCCCGCCGCCACCCGCGTTGCCGGGCGACGACCCCATGCTCGACCCGGTGCGGCGGGCGCATCGCGCGGAGCTGGGCGCATCGCTCGCGCTGCACCCGAGGGTTCTCTTTTCCGTGACGGCCGCGGAGGCGCTGCGCCGTGGCGACGTCGACGAGCGGGTCATCCTCGTGCTGACCGGTCTCGCCGACGCGCACACGATCGGCGTGGCCGACTTTCCCGTGGTGCCGGGTGAGCGGACCGGCGAGCTGCCGCTGCGCCGGATCCTGATCTCCACAGTGGACGGTCGCACGATGGACGGTCGCAGGATAGACGATCCCGCGATGGACGATCCGGCGTCGATGGACGTCCGGCGCTGGCTGAACAGCCAGATCGGGCCGTACTTCCCGCGCGGCGTGGACGTGACACCGGGCGGCTTGCTCGTGCGGTACCCGATCCCGCCGCCACCTCCGCCGCCGGGAGCGCCACCGCCCCCGCCTCCGCTGTCGAACCCGCTGGCGAACCCGCCGCCACCTCCGCCGCCGGGCGGCAGCGGCGGCTAGTTCAGCGCGTCGCCGGTATCCGGATCAAAGAAGTACAGCCGGTCCGGGTTGATCGACAACATGAGCGGCGCGCCGACCGCCACCGGATGGTCGCCGGGTACCCGTACGGTGAACCGGGCCCGTTCGACCGGCAGGAGCACTGCGTCGTCCGCGGTACGCGCGTCGATCGCGGCCCGGGTGGCGTCGGTGTCCACCCGCGGCGCGTCGACATCGAAGATGACGTTCCGCTCGTCGCCGAGCTCCTCGACGATCGCGGGGGTGGCGGCCAGCTCCGGCCACCCGTTCCCATTGGCGATCGCGAGTCCGGTCGGCCGTACGCCGAGAATGACCTGCCGGTTCGCGGCGGCCAGTGGGGAGCCGGCCGGCAGCGGCACGCGTACCCCCGCGAACTGCGCGGCCCCGCCGGAGACGCCGGCCTCGACGAAGTTCATCGACGGCGACCCGATGAACG
>DASRRF010000362.1:0-6455 GCA_035695905.1 Micromonosporaceae bacterium
CCTGCTGCACCGGATGACGCTGGCCGAGAAGATCGGCCAGATGGACCAGATCGTGATCGGTGCCCTGCGGGACAGCACCAACCCGGCCGACGGTGCCTGCCACAACTCGGGCGGGAACAGCGATCCGCTGCAACCGAGCTGCCTGGACTCGGTACTCATCCAGAACCTCACCGGCTCGATCCTGGCCGGCGGTACCGACAACCCGCCGAGCAACACCGGGCAGGGCTGGGCGCAGTGGTACAACACCATCCAGCACCACGCGATCGAGAACTCCCGGCTGCACATCCCGGTGGTCTTCGGGGTGGACGCGGTGCACGGCTTCGGCCATCCGTTCGAGGCACCGCTGTTCCCGCAGTCCATCGGCGTCGGTGCGACCTGGGATCCGTCGGTCGCGCAGGCCAGCGGCGCCGCGACCGCGCACGCGCTGGCGGCGACCGGGTGGACCTGGGACTTCGCCCCGGTGCAGGACCTCTACCGGGACAACCGGTGGGGCCGGGCGTACGAGACCTGGGCCGAGCAGCCGGCGCTGAGCGCGGCGCTGGGCGGCGCGTTCGTGACCGGGCTGCAAGGCGGCGGGGCGGCGGCGACCGTCAAGCACTTCGCCGGGTACTCGCAGTCGGTCAACGGGCATGACCGGGTCGAGGCGCAACTTCCCATCCGGTACCTGCAGGACATGTTCCTACCCTCGTACGCGGGCGGGATCGATGCACACGCCGCCGCGGTGATGGTGAACTCCGGGTCGGTCAACAACATCCCGGCCACCGCCTCGCACTTCCTGCTCACCACCGAGCTGCGCGAGCGGATGGGCTTCCAGGGCGTGGTCATCAGCGACTACGGCGACGTACCCGCGCTGGCGAACAACTACCACGTCGCGGCGGACTTCTCCGGCGCCATCGCCAAGGCGGTCAACGCCGGCGTCGACATGTCGATGACCCCGTTCGACTACGCGGGCTGGAACGCCGGCCTCATGGCCGCGGTCCAGCGCGGCGACGTCTCAGTGAACCGGATCAACCAATCGGTACGCCGGATCCTGCGGCTCAAGTTCGACCTGGGCCTGTTCGACCACCCGTACGTCGACCCGAGCACCGCGAACGCCGCGGTCACCGCGGGGCGGGACGCCACCCTGAAGGCGGCCCAGGAGTCGATCACGTTGCTGCGCAACCAGAACAACGTGCTGCCGCTGCCCCCGGCGGCGAAGCTCGTGGTCACCGGGCCGAGTGCGGACTCGATGACCAACCAGCTCGGCGGCTGGAGCGTGAGCTGGCAGGGCGTCTTCGGCGCCGGGCACGTGTGCTGCATGGGACCGGCCGACCAGATCCCGCCCGGAACCACGGTGCTGAAAGGGCTCCAGGCGGCGACGCCGAACGTCACGTTCGCACCGGACCAGGCGGCCGCGGTGGCCGCGGCAGGCTCGGCGGACGCGGTTGTCGTGGTGGTCGGCGAGAAGGCGTACGCCGAAGGGCTCGGCGACAACCCGGCGGCCGCCCTGCCCGCGGATCAGAAGGCGCTGATCAGCGCGGTTCAGGCGACCGGCAAGCCGGTCATCGTCGTGGTGATCGCCGGCCGGCCGCTCGGCCTCGGCCCGGCGCGCAACGCCCAGGCGCTGCTCATGGCGTACCAGGGCAGCACCGAGGCGGGAACCGCCGTCGCGGACGTCATCTTCGGAAAGGTGAACCCCAGCGGCCGGCTGCCGGTGAGCTGGCCGTCGGAGGCCGACACGGTCGGCCCGGACTTCTGCGGCACCTGCCCGTCCCCGCTCGGGGACCAGACGAAGGTGTTCGACCAGCTGCCCGACACGGCGTCCGGCCAGGGGCACGCCTACAACCCGCTGTACCCGTTCGGGTTCGGGCTGAGCTACACGACATTCCAGAGCAGCGGGCTGTCGGCCACCGGTACGGTCCGGCGCAACGGTACGGTCGAGGTCAGCGTGACCGTGACGAACACCGGTACCCGGGCAGGTACCCAGGTCGTCCCGGTGTACGTGCGGCAGCCGGTCAGCGACGTGGTCGTACCGCCGCGGCGGCTGGTCGGGTTCACCCGGGTCACCGTCGATCCTGGACAGTCCACAGTGGTCAAAGTTGCGTTCCCGGTCTCGGTGCTGGCGGTCACCCCCGGCGACCTGGACGGCACCGGCCGGCCGCAGGTCGAGCCGGGTGGCTACCAGGTGCAGGTGGACGCGATGACCGCGAACTTCACCATCACCTGACCGTGTTGCCATGGCTGGGCGGCCGCGAACCTTCGGGGCCGCCCAGCCGGCCGGGTGCGCACCGAACCATCGATGCGCTACGCTCAGCCGACCCCATTCCGCGCCGCCGGTAACGGGAGGCAGTTGTGGTGCGGCCACTGGCCTGGAGCCTCGTTCTGGCCCTGATCCCCGTGTCTGGACTGGTCGAAGCCGCGCCGGCCGCGGCGTCCGGGTACGACTCACGGGTGTCCATGCGTACCTATCAGGTGATTCCGTACACCGGCCTGCATATCGACGCGGAGCTGTTCACCCCGGTGGTCGACTACGGGGACTGGATCGCCGTCAAGGTTGACCTGTCGCAGCTGGACGACCGGGTACGGATCGAGCCCGTCGGCAGCGACTGCACGGTGATGGATGCGCAGCACCTGAGCTGCCGGACCGGGCACACCGACAGCCGGGTGGTGTCGGACCACATCGACTTCAAGGTCAGCGCACCGGCAACCCCGGTCGGCCCGGCCGGAGTCATCTCCATCTGGCTGGACGGCCGCGGGGACGACCCGAACCTCGCCAACAACACCGTACGGTCCACTTTGGACATCACCAACGCCGCCGGCTCGCGGGTGGATGTCAGCACGTCGGCCGTTGCCGCGAAGGTCGGGCAGACCGTCACGGTGCCGATCACCGGCCACAACCGTGGCCCGAACGCGATCTGGGCCTTCGCCGTCGGCAACGTCTCAGACGAGCCCGACCTCACCTTCGTCGGCTACACCGGCTGCGCGGAGGCGCAGACCCCGATCTTCTGCTCGACCAGCTATGTCCGATCAGGTGGCTCGGCCACCATCGGTCTGCGGATCAAGGTGACTCACTGCGGACCGGGCAAGGGTGCACTGCCGGTCGAGTACCGCGACGGGTTCACCAGCCGCGAAATCCCGATCGAATGGGTGTTCATCTTCTCGGTCACCGTGGCGGGCTGCGCTCCCGCCGCGCCGCCACCGGCGGCCGGCCATGCCGCCGACCCGGGCAACCCCGCGGCAGGCGGGGCTCCCGCGGCGGTGGCTCCGGCGGCCGCCCCGACATCGGCTGCCACGGAGTCGTCGCCCGCCGGCGAACCCCTGGCCGATCAGGCCGGGGCGCAGATGGTACCCACCAGCAACAACCGATCCCGGTCGCCGCTGTGGATCGCCCTCCTGCTCGTCGCGTTCCTGGTGGGGGCCGGTGGCCTGACCTGGTACCGGTGGCGCAGGCATCCCGGCGCCGCGCCGGCCCTTCCAGGTCAATCGATGGATGCGTAACCTAGCCACCATCCAGCGGCGACGATGCGGCTTCGGCGTAGGTGGGGTTGACTGATGCGGTCCATGCGGTTGCGCGTTCTCTCGGTTGGCATCATCGCGGCGATGGCCGCGGCAACGCTCGTCTTTGTCGGGGGAGACGCGTTTTCCTCCCGGCAGCATGACGAGAGCGCCGCGGAGGAGCACGAGGCGGCAGGGGAGGAGGCTGAGGAGAACGAGAACCCGGCCGAGCCCGCCGAGTGGATGTGGTTACAACGGGCCAACCAGGACGGTTCGATCCCGGCCACCGCGTACCAGGAGGCACTCGCCCAGACCCGGCGGATCGAAGGGGAGACCCGCCGTGGCGCGCCACAACTGTCCGACGTGCAGTGGCGGCTGCTCGGTCCGAGCAACATCGGCGGTCGTCTGATCGATATCGTGGTCGACCCCAACGTCACCGACACGGTGTACGTCGCGGCCGGGACCGGCGGCGTGTGGAGGAGCACCGACGGTGGCGCCACGTTCACCAGCGCCTGGTCGGACAACCTGCCCCAGTCGATGGGTGCGCTGGCGATCGCCCCGGACGGCACGCTGTACGCCGGTACCGGCGAGCCCGACCACGGCGGCGGCGGGTCGTACTACGGCACCGGTGTGTACCGCTCGACCGATGGCGGCGCGACCTGGGCCAGCCTCGGGCTGACCAACACCGGCGCGATCGGGCGGATCCAGATCGACCCGGCCAACCCGCAGCGGATCTTCGTGGCGGCGCAGGGCCGGCTCTTCGACACCGGTGGCGACCGCGGCCTGTACCTGTCCACCGACGGCGGGACCACCTGGCGGCAGGTGCTCGCCGGCAGCAACAACTCCACCGGCGCGATCGACGTGGCGATCAACCCGGGCAGCCCGAACATCGTGCTCGCGGCGTTGTGGGACAAGCTGCGCTTCCCCGACGCGCGGCAGTACGGCGGACCCGGCTCCGGTGCGTACCTGTCGAATGACGGCGGCCAAACCTGGACCCGGATCGGGGCGCCGCTGCCGGCCGCGGAGACGGAGCCCGGCCGGATCG
Source organism: Micromonosporaceae bacterium (assembly GCA_035695905.1). Lineage (GTDB taxonomy): Bacteria > Actinomycetota > Actinomycetes > Mycobacteriales > Micromonosporaceae > EFPC-2. The sequence continues at coordinate 4,520 of DASRRF010000362.1, forward strand.
GTGTGGCGTTCGCCAGGAGTGACCCCAACCGGGCGTACGTCATCACCAACGATCTCATCGGCAACCTCACCGGCTTCTTCGTCTCGCACGACGCCGGTACCACCTGGGCCAGGCCGATGACCGGTGAGCCGGCGCTGGACGCCAACGACGGCGGGTTCGCCTGGTGGTTCGGCCGGCTGTGGGCCGATCCCACCGACGCCGACCACGTCTTCTCGGTCGGCGTACCGATGATGGAGTCGCACGACGGCGGGTCGAGCTGGACCCGTGGTACCGGTATCCACGCCGACCAGCACGCGCTGGCCTGGGATCCGCACGTACCCGGCCGGGTGTTCGTCGGCAACGACGGCGGGTTCTACCGCTCCGACCAGAACGGCAACGTGACCGGGGCGTGGACCAAGGCCACCGTCGAGCCGTACATGCAGTTCTACGCCATGGACGCCAGCGCCCTGGACATGACCCGGGTCTCCGGGGGTACCCAGGACAACGGCTCGCTGCGGTCGTGGGGCGGCACCAACTGGAACCGGTACCTCGGTGGTGACGGGATGATGAACCGGATCAACCCCGCCGACCCCACCAACGTGTTCGCCTGCTCCCAGTTCGGCGGATGTGCGCGGTCGGACAACGGCGGTGACAACATGTCGTCGATCCGCGGGCGCCTGGCCGGGCAGCGGTTCAACTGGGTTACTCCGATCGAGATCGCGCCGAGCGCACCCGACACTGTCTACTGTGGATCCAATCTGCTGAACCGCTCCGACGACCGCGGCCGTACCTGGCGCGTGGTGAGTCCGGACCTGACCGGCGGTCCGACGCCGCGCAACGCAACGTCGTACGGGACCATCACGGCCATTGGCATCGCGCCCACCGACAAGGAGATGGTGTACGCCGGAACCGACGACGGCCGGCTGTGGCTGACCCGGGACGGCGGCGCGACGTGGACCCGGCTGACCGACCCCGACCTGCCCGCCCGCTGGGTCACCAGAGTCACCGTCGACCCGGACAACCCGGAGGTGGCCTGGGTTACCTATTCGGGGTTCAAGTGGGAGAGCGAAACCCAACCGCACGTGCTGATGACCACCAACGGCGGGGTCGGTTGGGACGACATCTCCGGCAACCTGCCGCAGGCCCCGGTCAACGACGTCATCCGGCACCCCAAGCACAAGGGTTGGCTCTACATTGGAACCGACATGGGGGTCTTCTTCACCCCCAACCTCGGCCGCACTTGGCTCAAGGTCGGCGAGACCTTCCCGCTGGTACCCGTCACCGATGTGCATTTCCACGCAGGATCCAACACGCTGTTCGCGGCGACGTTCGGTCGAAGCATCTTCAGCGTCGCGATCGGCGATGACTAACCGGCATCGGCTCCGTCCACAGTGGACATAATCGAGCGGTCGCCGCCGAAGATGCCGGCCGGATCGTACGCCCGCTTGATGTCCCGCAGCCGCGCCAGGTGGGCGGCGGTGAACGCCCGGGCGACACGCTGCGGACCGTCGGTAAAGTTCAACGGCGTCATGCCGGTACTCGCGCCGGCGAAAGCGGCGTCGAGCCGGTCGCCCAGCTCCTCGGCCGCGGCAAGCGCTGCCGGCTCCGGCGTGACGGAGATGGTCGTCAGCAGGAAGTCGCCGCTCCAGTGCGCCAGGCCGAGGCGGTCCGGCTCCGGGCGTGCCCCACCGCCAACGTGGCGAACCTCGGCAATCGTGTACGGCGCGGCGCCCCGCGGAGCGATCCGGGCCAGCTGCGCGATCGTCGAGTCGTCCAGGGCCGAGGTCATCGTGGCCCACAGCGTGTGCGGCAGCGGATCGACCGGGTCCTGTGCGACCTCATCGATCCGGGTGAACGGAATCGGCCCGACCTGATCCATCATCAGCCCGGGCATGGTGCGCAACGCCGCGGTCAACCGGGTGCCCTCGGCGGGTTCGCCCGCGTAGCAGAGCAGTAT
>DASRRF010000363.1:0-3099 GCA_035695905.1 Micromonosporaceae bacterium
GCTGAAGCACCGGCTCGCCCGCTCGCTGTTCTTCTACGCGCTCTGCAACGGCTGGATCCGCGAGGGCACCGCGGTGGTGGAGGCCTCCAGCGGATCCACCGCGGTGAGTGAGGCGTACTTCGCGCGGATGCTGGGGTTGCCGTTCATCGCCGTGATGCCGGCGAACACCAGCCCCGAGAAGATCGAGCTGATCGAGTTCCAGGGCGGCAAGTGCCACCTGGTCAACGACCCCGCCCGGGTGTACGTCGAGGCCCGCTGGCTCGCGGACGACATCGGCGGCCACTTCATGGACCAGTTCACGTACGCCGAGCGGGCGACCGACTGGCGCGGCAACAACAACATCGCCGAGTCGATCTTCGAGCAGATGTCGTTGGAGCGGTACCCGGTGCCGCGCTGGGTGGTGGTCGGCGCCGGCACCGGCGGCACCAGCGCCACGATCGGCCGGTACGTGCGGTACAAGTGCTGCCGTACGAAGATCTGCGTGGTCGACCCGGAGAACTCGGCGTTCTACGACGGCTGGGCCACCGGCGACCCCGGCTTCACCATCGACCGGGGATCGCGGATCGAGGGGATCGGCCGGCCCAAGGTGGAGCCGTCGTTCGTACCGACCGTCGTGGACCGGATGGTACGAGTGCCCGACGCCGCGTCGGTCGCCGCGATGCGGGTCGCCTCCGGGCTGCTGGGCCGGCGGGTCGGCGGCTCGACCGGCACCAACCTGTGGGGCGCGTTCGGGCTGATCGCGGCGATGCGGGCGGCCGGCGAGACCGGCAGCGTGGTCACCCTGTTGTGCGACGGCGGCGAACGGTACGCCCACACGTACTTCAACGACGAATGGGTCGCCGAGCAGGACATGGACCTGGCCCCGTACGTCGCCGGGGTGCAGCGGTTCCTCGCCACCGGAGAAGCGCTCGACTAGGCCCGCGTGGCCAGGCCGGGGTAGTGGGTGACGTAGCCGTCGGCGTCGACCTGGAGCTCAGCGGTGAAGGTGCCGCTCTGGAACCGGATCCGTCCCTCGCCCAGCACGGTGTACGTCTGCTCGCTCGGCGCCACCACCAGACTCGGCACCGCGATGAACGCCATCGTGTAGCGCTCCGCGGTGCCGGCCGGCTGTGCCAGGAGGGCGCGACGGCGTACCGGCAGGGAATTGAAAAGCGGCGAGTAGCCCAGATCGACGTCGACGGCCGGGTCCAACGTCTCGGGCAGCTCGATCCCCGGCAGGCTGCGGTCGAACGCGCCCTGCTCGCTGGCGGTCACCCGCCAGCCGTCGGCCTTGTGGTCGAGGCGGACCCGGCGACGCCAGCCCGCACCCTCGGTCTCCACCTCGACGGTGGTGGTGGCCCACGCCCGGTCCGTGATCACGCTGTACCGCAAGGTGTACGGACGTGGCTCCGCGGCGACCATCGTGCCCCGGGCGCGCAGCCCGTCGCGGTCGTCGACGAGCACATGCTCGAACCCCGGCTCGGTCGACCGCTGCCACACCAGGTCCCGCGAAAACCGCTCCATCGCACCGACACTAGCCACCCCGGCCTCCGGACCGGTGGCGCTCCGCGGAGTGGCTGCGAAGTCATCGAGAATGTAAGGATGGGGATCATGACCCACCCCTTAGCGCAGTTGAGTCTGGAGGACCTGCGGGAGCGTCGCAGCATCAAGTGGCAGTGGTTCCCGCCGGACGTGTTGCCCGTCTGGGTCGCGGAGCTGGACACCCCGCTCGCGCCGCCGATCGTCGAGGCGCTGCACGCGGCCGTACGACGCGGCGACACCGGCTATGCGATGGCGGGCCGGCTGCCCGAGGCGTACGCGGACTTCGCCGAACGCCGGTACGGCTGGCGCCCCGACCCGGCCCGGATGCGGCTGATGCCGGACGTGATGCGCGGGGTGGTCGAGGCGTTGCGGATCACCACCGAACCCGGCTCGCCGGTGCTGGTCAACACGCCGGTCTACCACCCGTTCTTCTTCTGGCTGGAGCACCTCGGCCGGCCGGTGGTGCAGAGTTCGCTGCGGCTCACCGAGACCGGCTACCAACTCGACCTGGAGCGGTTGGAGCGCGACTTCGCCGCTGGGGTCGGCGCGTACCTGCTGTGCAACCCGCACAACCCGACCGGCCTGGTCTTCAGCCGCGACGAGCTGCTCGCGATCAGCGAACTTGCCGAGCAGTACGACGTCCAGGTGGTCGCCGACGAGATCCATGCTCCGCTGACGTACCCGGGGACGCGGTTCGTGCCGTTCGGGTCGCTGCCGACGGCGGCCGCCGAGCGCGCGGTGACCTCGGTATCGGCGTCCAAGGCGTGGAACCTCGCCGGCCTCAAGGCGGCACTGCTGGTCCCCGGCCCCCAGGCCGACATCGACAAGATCCCTGAGGAGTACGGCCACGCCGGCAGCATCTTCGGGGTCCTCGCCTCCGAGGCGGCGTTCGACCACGGTGAGCCCTGGCTGGACACCCTGCTCACGGACCTGGACGCCAACCGGGCGCTGCTCGGGTCGCTGCTCGCCGAGCACCTTCCGGAGGTCAGGTACTTCCCACCGCGGGCCACGTACCTCACCTGGCTGGACTGCCGCGCGTTGCGGCTGCCGGCGGATCCGGCCGAGATCTTCATGGAGTACGGCAAAGTGGCCGTCGTCTCGGGCCCGATCTTCGGCGACGGCGGCGAAGGATTCGTACGCCTGAACATCGGCTGCTCCCCGGACCTGCTGACCGACGCCGTACGCCGGATGGCCGCCGCCGTCGCGAAGGTCGGCTAGACGTCGCGCCCCGGATCCAGCAGCGACAGCGGCGAATGGCCCGGCGACGAGGCCGTCGACAAGCGCGCCGGCGACGACTGCACCAGCCGCTACCAGAAGGCCGGGTCGCCGAGCGGCAATGATGCGGCGATCTTCTACGTACGACCCACGGCGGACAGCTGGCAGAGCGGCGACCGGCGTGTGGTCTGCGTCGCGAAGGCTTCGTAACCGGTCACGACACGGCACCCGGCCACCCGCCACCCGAGGTTACGCCCTCGGACGCGGACGGCCGGGTGCCGGCGGCGCTGCGTACCGGTGCTACTGCTGGGAGGACTCCGGCGGGGGCTGGCCGTACGCGTTGCCCTGGCCGGGCGGGACCGG
>DASRRF010000364.1:0-3537 GCA_035695905.1 Micromonosporaceae bacterium
GCGGCGTTCGCGATCTCCGAGAGGTACCACGCGGTCGGCAGCCCGCCCTCGTAACCGTCGAACACATAGACCCAGGCGGTCACGTCACCGTCCAGAGTGGCCACTCTGACATGCAGCTTGCGGTACGTGCCGGAGCTGATCCCCTCCACCTCGTCGAGCTGTTCGGCGTCGCGCGGATGCACGTCGTACAGCGCCACGAAGACGCGATCGCCGGCCGACTCGACGATCGTGGTGACCGCGCCCTCCCAGCCCAGCATGTCCTCGCCGGCGAAGGTCAGCCGCCAGCCCTCCAGCCAGCCGATGCCGATCATCGGCGAATGCGGACAGTAGGCCCGCATCCGGGCCGGGTCGAGGTTTGAGCCATACGCTGCGTAGAGACGCACGGCGATGACGATAGCCCCGGACCCGGGTGAGGGAGAATACAACCGAGCGTGTCGTTTGAAAGGGAGCCATGGCGCAGGTGGTGATTATCGGTGGTGGACCGGCCGGCTACGAGGCCGCACTGGTCGCCGCACAGCTAGACGCGGACGTCACGGTGGTCGAGGCGGAGGGTGCCGGGGGTGCCTGCGTGCTGCACGACTGCGTGCCGTCCAAGACGTTCATCGCCAGTTCAGAGGTGGTCACCGGGTACCGGGACACGGAGGAGTTCGGGATCGACTCCGACGGCCTGGAGGCGGTCACGGTCGACGCGGGCGCCGTTCATGATCGGGTACGCCGGCTCGCCGCGGCCCAATCGGGTGACATCCACATCAAGTTGATCAAGGCCGGGGTCACGTTCGTGGCCGGAACGGCCCGACTCGGCGAGGACACGCTGGGTCACCGGCACCGGGTACGGATCACCCCGGCCGACGGTGACTCTGCGTACGCCGTGGACGCGGACTCGGTCCTCGTGGCGACCGGCGCGACGCCGCGAATCCTGCCCGACGCGGCGCCGGACGGCGAGCGGATCCTGACCTGGCGGCAGGTGTACGACCTCGCCGAGCTCCCCGAGCACCTGATTGTCATCGGGTCCGGGGTGACCGGCGCCGAGTTCGCCAGCGCCTACCTCGCCATGGGCGTACCGGTCACCCTGGTGTCCAGCCGCGATCGGGTGATGCCACACGAGGACGCGGACGCGGCGATGGCGATCGAGCGGGTGTTCCGTACCCGTGGCATGGCGATCCTGAACAACTCGCGGGCCGCCGCGGTACGCCGCGTCCCCGACGGGGTACGGGTCGAGCTCACCGACGGCCGGGAGGTCACCGGGTCGCACGCGTTGATGGCGGTCGGCTCGGTGCCGAACACCGGTTCGCTCGGGCTGGCCGAGTACGGGGTGGGGGTGGCGTCCGGCGGGTTCGTCACGGTGGACCGGGTGTCGCGGACCAACGTGCCGGGGGTGTACGCGGCCGGCGACTGTACCGGCGTACTCCCGCTGGCCAGTGTCGCCGCGATGCAGGGCCGGATCGCGATGTGGCACGCGCTGGGTGAGGCGGTCGCGCCGCTGAAGCTGCGTACCGTCTCGGCGAACGTGTTCACCGACCCGGAGCTGGCCACCGTCGGGATCACCCAGTCCGATGTGGACGATGGCCGGGTACCGGCCCGCCAGGTGACCCTACCGCTGGCCGGAAACGCCCGGTCCAAGATGGACGGTCTGCAGGACGGCTTTGTGAAGCTGTTCTGCCGGCCGGCGAGCGGGCTCGTGGTGGGTGGCGTCGTGGTGGCGCCGAAGGCGAGCGAGCTGATCCTGTCGATCACCGTGGCGATCGAGAACCATCTCACCGTCGACCAGCTCGCGCACACCATCGCCATCTACCCCTCGCTGTCCGGGTCGATCACCGAGGCGGCCCGCCAGCTCATGCTGCACGGCGACGACTAGCTGATGGTGCAGATGACCGCGCCGGCGGCGACCACCTCGCCGACGGCGGCGGCGAGTCCGGACACCGTACCGGTCTTGTGCGCGTTCAGCGGCTGCTCCATCTTCATCGCTTCGAGGACCACAACCAGGTCGCCCTCGGCCACCTGATCGCCCTCGGCCACTGCGATCTTCACGATCGTCCCCTGCATCGGCGAGGTGAGCGCGTCCCCACCGACCGTGGCCGCCTTGCCGCGGGCCGCGCCCCGGCGCCGGGGCGCTGAGCTCGTACTCACCAACGATGGGAACGAGACCTCCAGCCGCTTGCCACCCACCTCGACCACGACGGTCTCGCGCGGTTCCGTGACGTCCACAGTGGACGTACCGGCGAACGGGGGCACCCCGCCGGCCCACTCCGTCTCGATCCACCCGGTGTGTACGGCGAACGGCTCGGCCACGAACGCCGGGTCGCGTACCACCAGCCGGTGGAACGGGAGCGCGGTCGCCATGCCCTCGACGACCATCTCGTCCAGCGCGCGGCGGGCCCGTTCCAGCGCCTCGACCCGGGTCTCCCCGGTGACGATCACCTTGGCCAGCAACGAGTCGAAGTTCCCGCCGATGGCGGATCCCGCGGTGATGCCCGAATCCACCCGGACGCCCGGACCGGCCGGCAGGCGCAGCGTGGTCACCGTGCCCGGCGCGGGAAGGAACCCGCGACCCGGGTCCTCGCCGTTGATCCGGAACTCGATGGCGTGCCCGCGCGGTACCGGGTCCGCATCGAAGCGCAGCTTCTCCCCGGCCGCGATGCGGAACTGCTCGCGTACCAGATCGATGCCGGTGGTCTCCTCGGTGACCGGATGCTCGACCTGCAACCGGGTGTTCACTTCCAGGAAGCTGACGGTTCCGTCGGTTCCGACCAGATACTCCACCGTGCCGGCGCCGTAGTACCCCGCCTCGCGACAGATCGCCTTGGCCGACTCGTGGATGGTGGCCCGCTGCTCCGGGGTCAGGAACGGCGCGGGCGCCTCCTCGACGAGCTTCTGGTGCCGGCGCTGCAGCGAGCAGTCCCGGGTGCCCACCACGATCACGTTGCCGTGCTGGTCCGCGAGGATCTGCGCCTCCACGTGCCGCGGCCGGTCGAGGTAGCGCTCGACGAAGCACTCACCGCGACCGAACGCGGCCACCGCCTCGCGGGTCGCGGACTCGAACAGCGCCGGGATCTCATCCAGCGTCTGGGCGACCTTCAGCCCCCGGCCACCGCCGCCGAACGCCGCCTTGATGGCCACCGGCAGGCCGTGCTCGCGGGCGAATGCCTCCACTTCGGACGCTCCGGCCACCGGGTCGGCCGTACCCGGTACCAGCGGCGCGCCGACCCGCTGGGCGAGGTGCCGGGCGGTCACCTTGTCGCCGAGGTCCCGGATCGCCTGCGGGCTGGGGCCGATCCAGGTCAGTCCACTGTGGATGACAGCGTCGGCGAACTCGGCGTTCTCGGCGAGGAAGCCATAGCCCGGGTGTACCGCGTCGGCTTTTGTTTTGTGGGCCACCGCGATGAGCTTGTCGATGCGCAGGTAGGTCTCGGCCGCGGTCTCCCCGCCCAGGGCGTACGCCTCGTCGGCGAGCGCGGCGTGCAGCGCCGACCGGTCCGGATCGGCGTACACGGCGACGCTGGCCAAGCCGGCGTCGCGGCAGGCCCGGATCACGCGGAC
>DASRRF010000365.1:0-2590 GCA_035695905.1 Micromonosporaceae bacterium
CGCGGGCAGCGCGAGTGCGCAGCAGATGCTCGATCAGCTCGCCCGTGGCCCGTTGACCGGGGCCAGTGTCGGTGCCGACCGCACCGCGAATTCCGCGTCGATCCGGATCTCCGGGACCGCGACGTCGGTGGTCCCGTTCCTCAGCTTGCCGGTGCACGCCGAGGCGTCCGGTCCGGTCGAGCGGTTCGTTCCCGATCTGGCCAGCGGTGGGTGATCGGACGCCATGTCGACCACGAACCCACCCGCCATCACATGCCCGTCTGGTGGTCCAGAACGCCCGCTGGGGCGCGATCGCCCCCGCTGGGGTTGGTGGGTGGCCTGGTGGCGCGCGGACCGGGGCTCGGTGGCTGCGGAGGTCACCATGGCGGCGCCGTTTCTGGTCATGCTGCTCGTGTTCGTCGCTGTGGTGATCCACCGAGGGGTGGATGCCCGGTTGCGGCTGGAGGATGCCGCGCACCAAGCGGCCCGCGCGGCGAGCATCGAACGCACCTCGGCCACCGCGACCGCGGCGGCGCAGTCCACCGCCACCAACGCGCTGTCCACGGCCGGCGTGACCTGCGGGTCGCTGAGCGTGGACACCGCCACCGGCGGGATGCGACCGGGCGGCACGGTCAGCGTGACGGTGTCGTGTGCGGTCGATTTTGGCGACGCGCTGATCCTCGGTGTTCCCGGTCAGAAACGCTTGTCCGCCACCGCTGTCGAGCCAGTCGATACCTGGCGCTCGGTCTCGGGGAATGTCTCCGGAGGCGGCGCATGATCTGCCAGGAACGGGATAGGCGGCCGCCCTGGTGGACGCGGTGGAGCCGCTGGTGGCGAACGCGGCGGGCGACCTGGTGGCGGGCTGACGACGGCCGGGCGACCGCGTTCGTCGTGGTGCTCACCATTGGGATCCTCGCGTTGGCCGGGCTGACCCTGGACGGTGGCTTGGCGTTGTCCGCCAAGGTCAAGGCGAACGGGCAGGCGGAGGCCGCTGCTCGCGCCGGCGCCCAGGCGATCGACCTGTCCGCGTACCGCAGCACCGGCACTCTGCAACTGGTGCCGGTGCAGGCGGTCGCCGACGCGCAACGCTATCTCGCGACCGTCGGGGCCTCCGGGACCGTGACCGTTTCCGGCGACACGGTCACCGTCACCATCACCGCCTCCCAGAGCACACAGCTGCTGGGCCTGGTCGGGATCTCCAGCCTCACCGTGCACGGCACCGGCAGCGCTCATCCCCAGCGCGGGGTGGTGACCATCGACCCGTAGAGCACCCAGCGCTCGCATCGGCACGTCAACGTAAGGAGACCAGGATGGCTATGACCGAGATCGCCACGGCCGAGGAGATCGAGAGCCGGGTCGAGGCGGCCGACACGGCCCGGCGCGCGAAGCGTTGCGCCGCGGCCAAGGAGGTCGGTGAACTCGCCCAGCGCCGGACGGTGCTCGCCGAGCAGCTCGCCGAGGTCGAACGGCAACTCGGTGAGGTGCTCGCTGACGCGAGCGACGTGCTGGAGATCGACGAGCTGACACGGTTCACCAACATTCCGGCCGCCAATCTGACGGCCTGGCTCACACCCCGGAAAACACCCCGCACCACCAAGAACAAGAGGCCCGCCGCGAATGCACCGAGCGGAGCACCGTCCGCGGCGAAGACATCGACGAACGGCCAGGCGCCCGTGCCACGCGAGCCCGCCGTACCTCGCACTGACGCGGCAGAAGCGCCCGCACGCGTCATGGCGGGAGTGACTTGACAACGGTCGAGCGCGTCGGTGGCTGCCGAACTTGGCGCACCCTGGCTCGTCTGCTTCCGATGCCGCGTGGAGTGGTGCGGATCGATCCCTAAGCCCTGTACTGCCAAGGAAATGAGCCAGCTGTGACCTTGACATTGCACCAGTCCGGCCGGGAACCGGTACGGCCACCGAGCGCGGGCCGCCGCGTCTGGTGGGCGCTGGCGGGCGTGTTCTGGTTCGTTGGCCGGGTGCTGCGAGGTCTCATCGCCGCCGCGGTGTTGCTCGCGCTGGTGGCGGGCTTGCCCTGGGCGTTGTGGCACTACATCGGCTGGCCGTTGCCGAACCACGTCCCGACGTGGGCCGAGGTCCAGGGCGTGCTGCTCGGCCCGATGACGACCACGTTCCTGCTGGACTTCCTCGCCTGCCTGTGTTGGATCACGTGGGCCGCGTTCACCATCGACGTCCTGCGGTGCACGGTGGATCTGGCACGCAGCGGGTTCGACGCGGCCCGGTTGCCGGACGTCTCTGCTGCCGGTCCGGTGCACGCGCTGGCCGGCGTCCTGGTCGGCGCGGTCCTGCTTGCCGTGTTGGGCAACCGCCCCGTACCGGCACCGGTCACCTCGGTGTCCGCGGCGCTCGGGACCGGATCGCAAGTCGTGGCGACCGCCCCGGCCTGGCAACACCCGGCCCCCGCCGGGGAGACCGAGGTGGTCCGCAACGCGGTCTTCGCCACCCAGACCACCACCGGGGACAACGGCACCGTCACCATGTCCGCGCATCCGGAGTCGGTGGTCGTGCTGGCGCCGCAGAACGGGGTGCACGACTCGTTGTGGCGCATCGCCGAACGCACCCTCGGCGACGGCGCGTGCTGGCCGGAGATCTTC
>DASRRF010000366.1:0-4531 GCA_035695905.1 Micromonosporaceae bacterium
CAATGGCCACGCCGCACGTGTGTGGCGCGGCTGCGCTCTACCTGGAGGCCCACCCCGGCTCCAGCCCACAGGCAGTGCGCGACGCTCTCGTGACGAACGGCACCATGGGCGTCGTGACCAACCCGGGCCGCAGGTCACCGAACGTCCTGCTGTTCGTCGGCTTCATTTAGCCAACCTGACCCCGTAGGCGGGAAGGGGGCGTCCGGTTCGCCGGGCGCCCCCGCTCCGGTCAGTCCAAATACTTGTCCGCCTCGTCGCAGACCGGCTCGGCCTCCTTGAACTTGGCCCGCGCCGCGCTGGTCTTGCCCTCGTCGGCCAGCTGGCTGCCCTCGCCGAGCAGGTTCAGGCACTTCGAGATGACCGCCTTCTGCCGCTTGAGCTCGTCGGCGGTGTTCTGGGTACCGGTGAGCGCCTGCTTCGCGTCGGCCAGCTCGTCCTTGGTCGTCTGCATGTCCTTCTTGGCCTGTTCGAGCTCGATGCCCTGCGCGGCGAGCTTGGTGTCCCGGTCGCTGACCTGCGCGGTGAGATCCTTCTTGGTCTTCGCGTACTCGCCGGACTTGGTCACGTACAGCGTGGTCAGTACGCCGGTGGCGAGCAGGAACAGCGCCAGCAGGATGGACAGCGTGATGATCCAGCCACGGCCGCGGCGCGGTGGACCGGCCGGCGGTGCGGACGCGGCTACCGCCGGGTAGGCCGGGTACCCCGGACCCTGGTACGGGCCGCCGGAGACCGGTTGCCCGTACCCCACAGTCGGCGGAGCCGAAGTCTGCGCCGCGGCGTACGGCGAGGGGTAGGCCGGCGGCGCCGGGTAGCTCGGCACCGTGGCCGCGCCCGGCGCGAAGGCCGAGGCGCCGGTCTGGTCGTGCTCGGGCACCGGCTGGCTTGGTACCACCGGCGGGGTCGGTTCGATCGGGCCGGCCGGCGCCGCGACGGGCGGCGGGGCGGGCGGTGTTACAAACACCGGCGGCACCGCGGCCGGCTGCGCCGGCGGACCGAAGCCGCCGGTGCTCGGCAGCGTGTAGACGGGCTCCGGGGTTACCGGCTCGGGCGCGCTGACCGGAGGGGGCGGCGGTGCCGCCGGTGGCCACTGCGGCGCATCGCCGGGCGGGCGCTCCTCATCTGGGGTGTTGGCGGGGTGGGACATCTCTCCTCCTGGTCTCCGGTCAACAGACCGTGAAACTGATCTCCGGTCAGCAGACCGCGAGCACGGAACAAGCGGTGGCGATCGGTATTGCCAGCCCGATCCCCTCCGCGTCGCGGGCCTTCGCGCTGGCGATACCCACGACCTGTTTGTCGGAATTAATGACCGGGCCGCCTGAGTTGCCCGGATTGATCGGCGCATCGAACTGGATAACCTCGCCGGACAGGTCGGGCAGCTTGCGGAACGCGCTCACCACCCCGGTGGTGACCGAGTCCTCCAGCCCCAGCGGCGCGCCGACCACCACGATCGGCTGGCCCGCCTTCACCTTCTCGCTCGCCGTGGCCAGCCGCGGGAACTTCTCCCTGGCCACCAGCAGCGCCACGTCGTTGTCCTTGTCAACCTTCGTGATCGTCGCCGGGAACCGTTGGCTGCGCCGCTCCAGGAAGACCTCGCGCTTGCCGCCGGTCCACACCTGTTCGATGACGTGGTAGTTGGTGAACAGGTACGTACCGCCTCCGGACACCTCCCGGCCCACGGCAAACGCCGTACCCGTGAAATCTCCGGCACTGACCCGGAACACGCTGGGCAGCGCGGCGGCGGCGACCGCCGCCGAGTCGAATGCGCTGCCCACCCGCTTCTCCAGGTCGGAGGTCCGCTTGTCCAGCTTGTCCACCCGGCCGTTGGCGCTGGTCCGTTCGGCCGCGGCCCGCCGGTTGGCGTCGTCCAGCCGGCCGTCCAGCCGGTACAGCAGGTACCCCTCGCCGCCCGCCACGATCGCCAGGAGGATCGCCAGAACCAGCGCGAACACCCCGGCGATGCTGCGCCGGCGGGGTGCCGCGACCACCGCGGGCGGGGCGGAAGTGGGCGGGGCGGCGGGGTCGAGGAAAGGCAAAGCCGGCGCCGGCCACGGAGGCGGCGGCGTATACACCGGCGGAGGCGGCGGCGTATACACCGGCGGTGGCGGTGGATATGCCGGCTGCGATGGCGGGTTTGGCGGCTGCGGTGGCGGAACGAACGCCGGCGGCCCGGAGTCGGGCGGCCGATCCTGATCCCCGTACCCAGCCGTCATCGAAGCACGTCCTCCCCTTGGCGTACCTGTCCAGCCTCCCACCCCCGGGCAACCCGATGATGATCGGCGGCACGCGGAACCGTACCGTGCGCAGGATCAGGTTGTCTTCCCCGTACCGTGGTCGGCGTGACAGACGAGCCCGTGCTGCTCACCGCGCCCCGCGACGGTACGCCGGACCCGGTGACGACGCCGGCTGAGCTGGCCGCGGTGGCCCGGCGGTTCGCCGGTGCCCAGGGGCCGGTGGCCGTTGACGCAGAGCGAGCGTCCGGTTACCGGTATACCCATCGCGCGTACCTCGTCCAGCTACGCCGGGAAGGTGCCGGTACGGCCCTGATCGACCCTATGCCGCTGGGCGACCTGAGCCCGCTGACCGGCGCGATCGTGGACGCCGAGTGGGTACTGCACGCCGCCAGCCAGGATCTGCCCTGCCTGGCCGATGCCGGGATGCGGCCGAGGAAGCTGTTCGACACCGAGCTCGCCGCGCGCCTGGCCGGCTTCGAACGGGTGGGTCTCGCCGCGCTGACCGAGCAGTTGCTCGGGTTCGCGCTGGAGAAGCACCACTCCGCCGCGGACTGGTCCACCCGGCCGCTGCCGCCGGCCTGGCTGGCGTACGCCGCGCTCGACGTGGAGTTGCTGCTCGACCTGCGTACCGTGCTCGCCGCCGAGCTGGACGAGCAGGGCAAGTCGGAATGGGCCGCGGAGGAGTTCGCCGCGCTCGTCGCCACCGGCGCGGACCCACCCAAACCAAGGCCCGATCCATGGCGGCGCACGTCGGGCATCCACCGGGTCCGCGGGGCGCGGGCTCTGGCGAGGGTACGGGCGATCTGGTACGCCCGTGACGAGATCGCCGCACGCCGCGACGCCGCGCCCGGCCGGGTGCTGCCGGACGCGGCGATCGTGGCGGCGGCCGAGGCCGACCCGCGTGACGAGAAGGCGCTGTTGCTGCTGCCCGGCTTCGGCGGCCGGGCGGTACGGCGGCTGGCCCGAGCCTGGCTGGCGGCCCTCGATGAGGTACGCGGCTTACCGGACTCCGAGCTGCCGAAGACCGTACCGGTGGACGGCCCGCCGCCGCCGCATCGCTGGGCCGAACGCGATCCGGTAGCGGCCGCCCGGCTGGCCCGGTGCCGGGAGGTCGTGACGAGGATCGCGACCGAGCACCGGCTGCCACCGGAAAACCTGATCACACCCGACTCGGTACGGCGGCTCGCCTGGACCCCACCCGAGCCCGCCGATCCCGAGTCGGTGGCGAAGGCGCTGACCGGGTACAGCGCGCGCCGCTGGCAGGTCGGGCTGATCGCCAGCGAGCTAGCCCTCGCGCTCGCTCTCCCTTAGTCCCTTAGTGCGCAACGTCCGGCTTTGATCCGCAACTTTCGGAAAGTCGCGCCTTCGCGCCGGCCTGGATGCCGCGACTTTCAGCAACGTGCGACCGACCGACTCCACTCCGTCCGTCCACATAGGACATTCGTTGGCTTGCGTCAAGAACGACACGCCGTCCGACCGGGGATGGCACGACTCTGCGGGGTCTCCCGGTAAAGATGGGCCGAAGCGCCGACCGCGCACGATCGGAGTAACGACCCACATACGACCCGCAACAGGCAAGGAGCAATCCCTGTGCGCCTTCCGCAGCTTCGCCGAGTCCGCTGGGCCGTACGCACCACGCTCACCTTGGGAGTGGCCGCGTCCGTGACCGCCAACGTCCTGCACGCCCAACAGAACCCGATAAGCCAAGCGATCGCCGCTTGGCCGCCCCTGGCCCTGCTGCTCACCGTGGAGCTCATCTCCCGAGTCCCGGTTGACCGCCGTTCATTGGCCTTCGGTCGGTTCATCGCGACTGCCATCATTGCCGGGATTGCGGCCTGGGTCTCGTACTGGCACATGGCCGGAGTGGCTTCCCGGTACGGCGAAACCGGCGCGTCACCGTACCTGTTGCCGATGTCCGTCGATGGTCTGATCATCGTGGCGAGCATCTGCCTGGTCGAGCTCGGCGGGCGGATCGGTGCCGCCGAAACCGTGCAGGCGGAGGCGGTTACGCCGGCGCCGGCACCGGTGCACGTGACGAGCATGCAGCCAGCGATCGCCCCGGCGCCGGCCGCGCCGGGCCTCGGCGCCGCCATGCCCCAACGTCAGTCCACAATGGACACACCGACGAAGCGTGCCGCGCCGAGGGCGAAGCCCGCATCGTCGACCGATACGCCGCGGCAACGCCGGCCTCCGGCGGAGACCGCCGCGCTCGCCGCAGCCATCGAGGCCGTACACCCGGAGGTGACCGAGGCGGACCTCGCCCGCCAGTTGGGCATCAGCACGTCCCGCCTGCGCACGGT
>DASRRF010000367.1:0-8419 GCA_035695905.1 Micromonosporaceae bacterium
TCCGTGCGCAGCGCCTCGTGACAGCCGACCGACATCGCCGACGTGACCGGACCGGGTACGGCCATCGCCACCCGGTTGAGCTGCGCGGCCCGGCGAAGGGTCTGCGCGGCGCCGCTGCGCGCGGCGGCCTCCACGACGACGGTGCCGCGGGTCGCCGCCGCTATCACCCGATTACGGACCAGGAATCTGTGTCTGTGTGGCTCGGCGCCCGGCGGCCACTCGCTGATCAGCAGACCCTCGTCCGAGATGCGTTCGAAGAGGCTGGCGTGGCCCAGTGGGTACGGCCGGTCGATGCCGCAGGCCAGGACGGCCACCGTGAGCCCGGCCGCGGCCAGCGCGCCGCGATGCGCTGCCGCGTCGATGCCGAACGCCCCGCCGGAGACTACGGTCCAGCCGCGCTCGGCCAGTCCGTAGCCGATCTCGGTGGCCACGTGCTCGCCGTACGACGTGGCGGCCCGTGCGCCGACGACGGCCACCGAGCGGCTGAACGCCTCCGCAACCGGCCAGGCTCCGCGGACCCACAAGCAGGTGGGCGGGTACGTGTCGCGGTCGATCCGGCGCGGGTCGTCGCGGCTGATCCGGGCGAGGTCGGCGAGGCGCGCCGGCCAGTCGGCATCCTCCGGCGTGACGATCCGGGCACCCAGCCGCTCGGCGTGCTCGATGGCGGCCGTGGCAATCCGCTGTGGCGGCTCGGCGCGCAGCCGTGACAGGGCGGACCCGTGCAGCCGTACACCGAGCTGGCCGCCGAGCATGGACTCGACCGCGCGGATCGGGCCGTCCTTGGCGGTGGCCACGCCGAGTTCCCGGTTGCCCGGTTCGACCAGGCAGCCGAGCACGATCCATGCCGACCGGGCACTGTCCACTATGGCCAGTCCGGTCACAACGCCTCCCCGGTGCGAAGTCCGTACGCCTCATGGATTTCCGCCGCGGTCGGGCGATCCAGGCCGGCCAGGTCGGCGATGGTCCAAGCGATCCGTACCACCCGATCATGGCCGCGCGCAGACAGGGTCCCGCGGTCCAGATGCCGGCGCAGCGGCTCTCTCGCCCGGCGCGGCAGCCGCCACCGCGAGCTGCGCAGCGCAGCCGCGGGAACCTCGGCGTTGGTCCGCCAACCGCCGACCGCCCACCGTGCCGCGGCGACCGCGCGCGCCTTCGCCACCCGCTCGGCGACGATCCCGGACGACTCGACCGGGCCTGCCTTGCCGTCCTGCAACAGCTGCGCGGCGGTGACCGGTGCGAGGTACACCTTGAGATCCACCCGGTCCATCAGCGGGCCGGACAGCCGCCCGAGGTAGCGGCGCCGGGCGACCGCCGGGCACTCGCAGTGTGCGTCCCCGGCCGGTTTCGCGCAGGGACACGGGTTTGCCGCCAGGACCAGCTGGAGCCGGGCCGGGTAGTCGGTGCGGCCCTGGGCCCGCAACAGGCTGACGAAGCCGTCCTCCAGGGGCTGGCGCAAGGCTTCCAGCAGTCGCGCGCCGAACTCGGGTGCCTCGTCCATGAACAGCACACCCCGGTGGGCGAGCGAGATTGCACCCGGGCGGGCCAGCCCGCTGCCGCCGCCGACCAGCGCCGGCATCGTGGCCGTGTGGTGCGGTGCCTGGAACGGCGGGCGGCGGACCAGGCCGGCGCCGGGTGGCAGCACTCCGGCGATCGAGTGGATGGCCGTGACTTCCAGCGCCTCCTCGTCGTCCAGCGGCGGCAGGAGCGACGGAAGTCGTTGCGCCAGCATGGTTTTGCCGGCGCCGGGCGGGCCGATCATCGCCAGGTGGTGGCCGCCGGCCGCGGCGAGTTCGAGGGCCAGCCGGCCGAGATCCTGGCCGACCACGTCGGCGAGGTCCGGGCCGGGGCACTCCGGCACCTCCGCCGGCTCCGGCGGCGGCAACAGCGGTGCCACGCCGCGGGCGTACGCGATCAGCCGGCCGAGCCGGTCGGTCGCCCGTACGGTGACGCCGGGCACCAGTCCGGCCTCCGGCGCGTTGGCCGGCGGGACGACGACGCGGCGGATCCCGGCCCGGACGGCCGCGTGGACCATCGGCAGAACTCCGCGCACCGGCCGTACGGTGCCGTCCAGGGCGAGCTCGCCGAGTAACACGGCGCCCTCGAACGGCGCGGCCGGCAAGAGGCCGGCGCCGATCAGCAGCGCGACGGCGATGGCCAGGTCAAAGGCGGAGCCGGTCTTCGGCAGCATTGCCGGGAGCAGGTTTACGGTGATCCGGCGGTTGGGCCACGCCTCGCCGGAGTTCACGATGGCCGCGCGGACCCGGTCCCGTGCCTCGGACAGGGCGGTGTCCGGCAGGCCCGCGAGCACCAGGCCGGGTAGCCCCCGGGCGAGGTCGGCTTCGACCTCGACAAGATGGCCGGTGACGCCGAGGAGGCCGACACAGAGCGTCTTCGCATAGCTCATCGCGGCCTCAGAACGCGGCTCTGAGGTGCCTGACCCGGGTGGCGCCCTTGCGCTGGGGCAGTATCTCGACAACGTCGAAGCGCACCTCGGGTGGTCGCAGCCCGCTCAGTGCCAGCCACTGTGCGGCGAGCCGGCGCAACCGGCGGATCTTCTCCGTACCCACGGCTTCGCCGGGAGTGCCGAACCCGGCGCCGCGGCGCGTCTTCACCTCGCAGAACACCAGGGTGTTGCCGTCGCGGGCGATGATGTCGATTTCTCCGCCGGTCTCCGCCCGCCAGTTCCGGTCCAGCAGCGCCATCCCCTGATCGAGCAGGTGTTGGACCGCCAGACGTTCGCCGTACGCCCCGACCGCCAAGGTTTCCTGAGTCATGCCCGGAATCGTTGGTTCGGCGGGTGGGTCCGGCCAACCCCGGGAAGATCGACATGTGGACAGCGGAGGGGCCTGTGGAAAGCGTGACGATCATGCTGTGGATCTGATATGAACCGGTGCGGTCAAATGCCCGGCATTCCGGCATCTGGGTCGCACCGCTAGCGGCGAGCCGGTGTGGTGGCATACGGTGCGGGACCGTGGACCCACATCACAGCTACCCCGACGAATCCGAGCAGCGCTGGTACGGCGGCGAACAGTACGGGGAGCCCGCCGAGTGGGAGCGGCGGGACACCCGGTTCGACCGGCAGTACGACGAGAGTTACCGGGTACCCGAGCCACGCGGTGCCGCCCTGGGTACGGGGGCGATCGGACCCCGCTCGGGCGAGCCGCTACCGCCGTTGCCTCCGCGGGAGGGCCTACCGCCCCGCGAAGCACTTCCGCCCCGCGAGCCGCTGGCCCCGCCGGCCGGGGCGATGCCCGGCAAACCCGGACGGCGACCGGCCGTGGGCGGCCCCGCGCCGGACGGGATCTACCGGGCCAAGCGTCCGGCGGCCGCGATCGGGCTGGCGGTGGCGGCGGTCGTGGTCGCGCTGCCGCTGTTGCGGGTGTTGTTGCACGATGCGTTCGGCCCGCACGTCTCAGCCGGCGGCGCGATTTCCAGTGCGCTCACCCTGGCCGCCCTGCCGCTTTCGGCGCTCGGGCTGTACGGGCTGGTGACCGGGGCGGCCCGGGTGCCCGACGTCGCGGTGACCCACGCGTGGCTGCGCCCGCCGCTGGCGTACCTCCTGATCGGGCTGGGTTTTCTGGTAGCCGCCGGGCTGGCCGCGAGCTGACCCCCAGGCCCGCGTACACTTGGCTACCGGCGACCACTGTGTGGTCGACCTCGCGCGTCCTCCTCGACCACCGCGGTTTCGTGGCGGGACAGGCGGCGGCCACCCTGGTCCCGATCCTCCGATCGGGCGCCACCCGGCCGGCGACCGGGCGCCAGGGCGGCAGCCAACCGGGCTGCCGCGACAACCAGGGACCAGAGGAGCACCTCACCATGGCCGTTGTGACCATGCGCCAGCTGCTGGAGAGCGGTGTCCACTTCGGACACCAGACCCGGCGCTGGAACCCGAAGATGAAGCGCTTCATCCTCACCGAGCGCAACAGCATCTACATCATCGACTTGCGGCAGACCCTCGACTACATCGAGAAGGCCTTCAGCTTCATCCGCAACACCGTCGCGGACGGCGGTTCGGTGCTTTTTGTGGGTACCAAGAAGCAGGCCCAGGAGGCCATCGCCGAGCAGGCGACCCGGGTGGGCATGCCGTACGTCAACCACCGGTGGCTGGGCGGCATGCTGACGAACTTCCAGACCGTGCACAAGCGGCTGCAGCGGATGAAGGAGCTCGAAGCGATCGAGCAGAACGGTTCCGCGGCCGGGTACACGAAGAAGGAGGCCCTTCAGCTCGCGCGGGAGAAGGACAAGCTCACCAAGACGCTGGGTGGCCTGCGGGACATGCAGAAGCTGCCGGCGGCGATCTGGGTGGTCGACACGAAGAAGGAGCACATCGCCGTCGACGAGGCGCGCAAGCTGGGTATCCCGATCATCGCGGTGCTGGATACGAACTGCGACCCCGACGAGGTCGACCTGCCGATCCCCGGTAACGATGACGCGATCCGCTCCGCCGCGCTGCTGACCAGAGTGGTCGCCGATGCGGTCGCCGACGGCCTGATCGCCCGGTCGGGCAAGGCGCTACGCGGCGGCGCCGATGAGAAGCCGGAGCCCGGTGTGGTGGGCGCCGACGAGCCGCTCGCCGAATGGGAGCGCGAGCTGCTCGGTGCCGCCAACGGGCAGGGCACGCCCGCCGCGGCCGAGTGAGCACAGCAGTCGACCGACCACGACAGCGAAGAGAGAGAAATGTCCAACTTCACCGCCACGGACGTGAAGGCGCTGCGCGACCGCACCGGCGCCGGCATGATGGATTCGAAGAAAGCCCTTGAGGAGGCCGATGGCGACTTCGACAAGGCCATCGAGATCCTGCGCATCAAGGGCACCAAGGACGTCAACAAGCGCGCCGGGCGTACGGCGGCCAACGGGCTGGTCGCGCACGCCGGCTCGGCACTGCTGGAGCTCAACTGCGAGACGGATTTCGTCGCCAAGAACGAGGCGTTCATCGCGCTCGCCCAGCGGCTTGTGGAGCGGGTGAACGCGGACCGGCCGGCCGATGTCGAGTCCTTCCTGGCCTCCACGCTCGGCGACGGCCGTACGGTCGCGGCAACCGTCGAGGAGGAGGCCGCCCGGATCGGCGAGAAGCTGGTCGTGAACCGGTTCGGCGTACTCGATGGGGAGATCGCGGTCTACCTGCACCGTCGGGCATCGGACCTGCCGCCGCAGGTGGGCGTGATGGTGGCCTACACCGGCAAGGACGACGAAGCTGCCAACGCGGACGCCCGCGGGGTCGCGATGCAGATCGCCGCGATGCGGCCGAAGTACGTGACCCGCGACGAGGTACCGGCCGAGACGATCGAGTCCGAGCGGCGGATCGCCGAGCAGACCGCCCGCGAGGAGGGCAAGCCGGAGGCGGCGCTGTCCAAGATCGTCGATGGCCGGGTCAACGCGTACTTCAAGGATTTCGTCCTGGTGGAGCAGGCCTCGGTGCTCGACTCGAAGAAGACCGTGCAGCAGGTGCTCAACGAGGCCGGCATCGCGGTGGCCCGGTTCGTGCGGTTCGAGGTCGGGCAGGAGTAGCGGTCCGCGGTCGGGCAGGAGTGGCGGTCCGCGGTCGGGCAGGAGTAGCCGGCACGAGCAAAGGGTTGGGGCAGCAGAGCGCGCGTCCGGGGAGGGCGGCGGGTGGGACAGCCACCCGGCGGCCTCCCCGTCGCATATGGTCCAGGTAGGACGATGTCTGGAAGGCAGGTCGGATGACGCAGACAGCTACGGTGCCGGCCGGTGATCCCGGGGTGGCGCCGCCTGCCCAGCGGCACCGGCGGGTCGTGCTCAAGCTCTCCGGCGAAGTCTTCGGCGGCGGTGCGGTCGGCGTGGATCCGAATGTGGTCCGGGCCATTGCGCACCAGATCGCCACGGTCGTCCGCCGCGGCATCGAGGTTGCCGTGGTGGTCGGCGGGGGCAACTTCTTCCGCGGCGCCGAGCTGCAGCGGGCCGGCATGGACCGGCCCCGTGCCGACTACATGGGCATGCTGGGTACCGTGATGAACTGCCTGGCGATGCAGGACTTCCTGGAGCGCGAGGGCATCGACACCCGGGTGCAGACCGCGATCACGATGGCCCAGGTGGCCGAGCCGTACATCCCCCGCCGGGCCATCCGCCACCTGGAGAAGGGCCGCGTGGTCATCTTCGGTGCGGGCGCTGGAATGCCGTACTTCTCCACCGACACGGTGGCCGCCCAGCGGGCTCTGGAGATCCACGCCGACGTGGTACTGATGAGCAAGAACGGGGTGGACGGCGTCTACACCGCCGACCCGAACACCGTGCCTGATGCCCGCAAGCTGGACTCCATCACCTTCGACGAGGCGCTGCGCCGTGGGTTGCGCGTAGTCGACGCGGCCGCCTTCAGCCTCTGCATGGAAAACGCGCTGCCGATGCTGGTGTTCGGAGCCGAAGGTGAGGACACCATCATCCGGGCGGTCAGCGGTGAGAGGATCGGGACACTCATCACTGCGAGCTGAATCGAGAACCCGAGACCCCGCCGGACTAAGGAAGTGACAGCAGACGTGATCGATGATGCGCTCCTCGAGGCCGAGGAGAAGATGGAGCGGGCGATCGAGCACGCCAAGGAGGAGTTCGCGACGATCCGTACGGGGCGCGCCTCCGCGGCGATGTTCGGCAAGATTGTCATCGACTACTACGGGACGCCGACGCCGCTGCCGCAGCTCGCATCGATCGGCGTACCCGAGCCGCGGATGGCGATCATCAAGCCGTACGACCCTTCGCAACTGCACGCGATGGAGAAGGCGATCCGCGACTCCGATCTGGGCGTCAACCCGGGCAACGAAGGTACCCAGCTGCGCATCGTGCTGCCGCAGATGACCGGGGAGCGGCGCCGCGAAATGATCAAGGTGGCCCGGCACAAGGGCGAGGAAGCCAAGGTCGCCATCCGCAACGTACGGCGCAAGGCGAAGGAGGAGTTGGACCGCATCGTCAAGGACGGTGAGGCCGGCGAGGACGAGGGGCGCCGGGCGGAGAAGGAGCTCGAGGACCTGACCCACCGGTTCGTCGCGCACGTTGACGAGCTCGTCAAACACAAGGAAGCCGAGTTGCTCGAGGTCTGATGTCGTACCTCGACTCCTCCGAAGACTCCACAGATCGGTCCTCAGCCGACGACGCGCGGGCAGGACGCGGACGACATCGGGCGCGGTTCGCCAGCGCCGCGCCCGACCCGTACCCGGACCGCGACGAGCCAGCACCGAACGGCCGGGCCGGCCGGAACCTGCCGGCCGCCATCGCGGTCGGCGTCACCCTGGGCGGCCTGGTCATCGCGTCACTGTTCGCCTGGCGCCCGTCGTTCCTGGGCGTCATCGTCGCCGCAATCGCCGTAGGCATCTGGGAAATGACCCATGCGGTACGCAAGGCCGGCGCGCAACCGCCGATGCTGCCACTGCTGGTCGGCGGGACCGTGATGGCCGGGCTGGCCTGGTTCTCCGGGGCATCCGCGCTGCTGGTCGGCTTGTTGCTGACGATCCTGGCGACGATGGTCTGGCGGCTGGCGGACGGCCCGGCGGGCTATCACCGGGACGTGAGCGCGGCCACTTTGATCGCGGTGTACGTGCCGTTTCTCGGCGGGTTCGCCGCGCTGCTCGCCGCCTCGGACGACGGTGCGGTACGGATGGTCAGCATGCTCGCCGCCGTCGTGCTCTCCGACACCGGCGGCTACGTCGCGGGCGTGTTCTTCGGGCGGCATCCGATGGCGCCCACGGTCAGCCCGAAGAAGTCGTGGGAGGGGCTGGTCGGCTCGCTCGTGGCCACCGCGATCGGCAGCGCCGTACTCCTGGCGATCCTGCTGGACGTCGCGTGGTGGTGGGGACTGGCCTTCGGGGTGGCGGTGTCCGCGGCCGCCGTCCTTGGTGATCTTGCCGAGTCGCTGATCAAGCGGGATCTTGGTGTCAAGGACATGAGCCGCCTGCTGCCCGGCCACGGCGGGCTGATGGACCGGCTCGATTCGATCTTGTTTGCGGCCCCGACCGCGTACGCCTTGCTCTCCGTGTTGGCCCCGGCTACTGCGTGAAGTTGGTCGCTCCGGACCCCCTCGCGGTCGGACGCTCATGCACCGGCATGGAACACTGGATGGCGTCATGACGAGCCAGCGGACCCTGAACGACCCGGCCCGCCGCACCGGCGCATCCGCCGGGCGGCCGGTGCTGCCTCCGCGCCACCTCGCCGACCTGGACCTGTCCGGCCGGCGCAGCGCCGTCGCGGAGCTCGGCGAGCGGGATTTCCGGGCGGCCCAGCTCTCCACCCACTACTTCGGCCGGCTCGTCCGGGATCCCGCGGCGATGACCGACATCCCGGCCGCCACCCGGCGCCGGCTGGCCGCGGCGCTGCTGCCCGAGCTTCTCACCCCGGTGCGCGAGCTGAGCTGCGACGGCGGCGCCACCCGTAAGGCGCTGTGGCGGCTGCACGACGGCTCGCTGGTGGAGAGCGT
>DASRRF010000368.1:0-5806 GCA_035695905.1 Micromonosporaceae bacterium
CCCGGCCGGACCGTCGCCGACGCCGCCGCGGACACCCGGGCCGTGCTCGACGCGTACGGCCACGACCGGTTCGTCACGCTCGGCTGGTCCGGCGGTGGCCCGCACGCGCTGGCCTGCGCCGCGCTACTGCCCGACCGGTGCGCGGCGGCAGCAACCCTGGCCGGGGTCGCGCCGTACCCGGCCGACGGGCTGGACTGGCTGGCCGGGATGGGTCCGGAGAACGTGGTCGAGTTCGGCGCCGCGACCGACGGCGGGGCGGCGCTCACCACGTACCTGGAGGCGGAGGCGGCCGGGCTGGTCGGCGTCACCGGCGACGAGGTGGCCCAGGCGCTCGGCGGCCTGGTCTCCGATGTCGACACGGCGTCGCTGACCGGCGAGTTCGCCGCGGTGGTGGCGGAGATGTTCCGCCGCGCGGTGTCCACCGGGATCGCCGGGTGGCGCGACGACGACCTCGCCTTCGTCCGGCCGTGGGGCTTCGAGCTTGCCGGGCTGGGCGTACCGGTGGCGATCTGGCAGGGCGGGCAGGACCGGATGGTGCCGTACGCGCACGGCACCTGGCTCGCCGGGCGGATCCCGGGCGCCCGCGCGCACCTCTACCCCGATGAGGGGCACCTGTCGCTGGTCGGCCAGCTCGGCCGGATCCTGGATGACCTGCTCGACCTGGCCGGCGGTCAGCTCGGCTCGGCGACGTAGACCAGCGCGCAGTGCTGCTCCAGCCGGCCGCGCTCGGCCCACAGGCAGCCCTCGCCCCACGCCGCCCCGTTGATCTGGACCTGCGGCAGCTTGGCGCTGAAGTTCCCGCACACGCTCTGCTTCGCCGGCGCCGAGCCGTACAGCACCTCTCCCGAGCCGCATACCGGGCTGTTCGGCCCGATCTCCACGAATCCCAGGATCGTCCGGGTGCTGCCCAGCCCGTCGTTGCCGAACATGGAGAACCGGACCGCGCCGAGGTCGAGGTGGGCGGCCCAGTCCTCGACCACGTCCGGGTCGGCGTGGTCGAGGTAGTACCAGCTCAAACCATTGCCCGGGGTACGGATGAACGCGTCGGTCTTGGACGTCGGGGCGAGCAGCACGTTGCAGTTGGAGTTCTGGGTACCCGGGCCGGTGTTCCGGCAGGCCACCGCGACCAGGTCGGAGTCGAAGGTGGGCGGGGTGAACTGCACAGACTTGCCCTGCCCGCAGACCGTCCGGGTGATGGTGCCCGGGGCGTTCGTGTTCCACCCAACGTACGCGCACATGCCGTCGTTGGCGGTGTCGGTGAGGGTGACCACGAACGCCCGTACGCCCAGCGCGTCCCAGCCGTTCGCCACCACCGAGGCACCAGGTACGTCGACCCTCACCGTGATGTACGTGCCGCCGGTGTACCGCCACGAGCCGGACCAGCCGAGGCCGGACGCCATGGCCTGGGCCGGCACCGGCGCCAGGCCGACCCCGAGCACGACGATCACCAAGGCCACCAGCACCCGCAGCGTCCGCGTCATGGGCCAAGGCTTGGGTACGCGGCTCCGGCCGCTCAATAGCCAACCTCGCCGAACTGGCACCGCCGCCGGGCCGGCTTTGCGATCATGCAGGGATGGGTGAGCTGCCGTTCCACGACCGGGCTGACTTCGCCGACGCCGACCGGGGCTACCTGCGCGGCCCGGCGGCCACCGTGATCAAGGGCCAGGACGGCCGGGTGGTCTGGGACTGCGAGGCCTACTCGTTCCTGTCCGGCGAGTGCCCGGACACCGCGAACCCGAGCCTGTGGCGGCAGGCCCAGCTGCTCTCCCGGTACGGCCTCTACCGCGTGGTCGACGGCATCTACCAGGTACGCGGACTCGACCTGTCGAACATGACGCTGGTCGAGGGCGACCGCGGGGTGATCGTCATCGACCCGCTGATCTCGGTGGAGACGGCCGCCGCGGCGCTCGCCCTCTACCGGCAGGAGCGCGGGGACCGACCGGTCACCGCGGTGATCTACACCCACTCGCACGCGGACCATTTCGGCGGGGTACGCGGCGTGCTGCCGGACGGGCCGCCCGACGGGGTACCGGTGATCGCCCCGGCCGGCTTCCTCGAGCACGCGGTCGCCGAGAACGTGTACGTCGGCGCGGCGATGACCCGCCGGGCGATGTACATGTACGCTTCCGAGCTCGATCCCGGTCCGGCCGGGCAGCTCTCCTGCGGGCTCGGCCTGACCACGTCGGTGGGCCGGGTGTCGCTGATCGCGCCCACCCTGGACATCACCGCCACCGGGCAGGAGGAGACCGTCGACGGGGTCCGCATGGTCTTCCAGCTCACCCCGGGTACCGAGGCGCCGGCGGAGATGAACTTCTACTTCCCGGCGCACCGTACGCTGTGCATGGCCGAGAACGCCACGCACAACCTGCACAACGTGCTGACCCTGCGCGGCGCGGTGGTCCGTGACGCGCGGGTCTGGTCGCACTACCTGGACGAGGCGATCGCGCTGTTCGGCGCGGACTCCGACGCGCTGTTCGCCTCGCACCACTGGCCGACCTGGGGCCGCGAGCGGATCGTCACGTTCCTGTCGCAGCAGCGCGACCTGTACGCGTACCTGCACGACCAGACGCTGCGGCTGATGAATCAGGGCTACACGGGCATCGAGATCGCCGAGATTCTCGAGCTGCCGCCGGCGCTGGAGTCGGCCTGGCACGCGCGCGGCTACTACGGCTCGGTCAGCCACAACGTCAAGGCGATCTACCAGCGCTACCTGGGCTGGTTCGACGGCAACCCGGCGCACCTGTGGGAGCACCCGCCGCAGGCGGCCGCCGAGCGGTACGTCGAGTACATGGGCGGCGCGGACGCCGTACTGGACAAGGCGCGCGGGTCGTTCGACGAGGGTGACCTGCGCTGGGTGGCCCAGGTGGTCAACCATGTGGTGTTCGCCGACCCGGACAACACGGCGGCCAAGGAGCTGCTCGCCCAGGCGTACGAGCGCCTCGGGCACGGTGCGGAGAACGGTACCTGGCGCAACTTCTACCTCACCGGCGCCGCGGATCTGCGCGGCGCCACGCAGAGCACGCCGGTGGACACCGCCTCCAACGACGTGGCCGGCGCGCTCACCGTCGGGCAGCTGCTGGACTCCGTCGCGGTACGGATCAACGGCCCGCGCGCCTGGAACGAGACACTGACGATCGACTGGCGCGTCGACGGCTCCGTGCACCGGTGCACGCTGAGCAACGGGGCGCTGATCCAGACCGGTCAGCGCGCAACCCCGGCGGACCTGACCGTCACGCTCGCCAAGGCCCAACTGCCGATCGTGCTCGGCACCGGCAAGCTGGACGCCGTCCGTACCGAGGGCGACCCGGCCGTGCTCGGACGGCTACTGTCGCTTGTGGACGGTGTGAGCCACGACTTCGCGATCGTCACGCCGTAACATCACGGGCTGGGCCGCGGCACGCCAGCCGGGCGGTGCGGCTGGAAAGGAACAACCGTGGATCAGCAGGCGCCACCCGCGTTGCTGCGCATCCTGTTCGCGACCGCCGTCCTCACCTTCGGCTTGAGCATGTACCTCGAGCAGCGGCAACCCGATTGGCTACAGCAGCATCCGATCAGCACCAACCTGCTCACCAGTGTCGTCGGCTTCGCCACCGGCGGTCTGGTCGTGGCGATCTTCTTCAACTGGATCCGCGAGCGCGACCGGGCACGGCTCATGCACGAGCCGGTCGCCCGTGAGTGGCGCATGGTCACCCGGCCGGCCCGGCAGGCCTACGGTTTGCTTGACATGCAGGAGACTCGGGCGCTTGGCAAGCCCGCGGCCGAGACCTACGGCCGGTTCGTCCTGGCCCTGTGGAACAACGATCCGATCGATCCGGCGCAGTGGACGCAGCACGCGGCCGGCATGCGTGCCGCGGGTGCCGCGCTGCTTGCTGACGCGGACGAGTTCGCCGGGTCACACGAGATCGACGGCCCGAAGTACCGGGCGGCGCGGGCCACGTTCGAGCAGCGGCTGGCCGCCGAACCCACGTCGTTCAAGGCGATCGCCACCGAGCTGTACGCCTTCTGCGACACCGTCGACCAGCTGCACCATGACCTGATGCGTGATCGCCTGCGCCGGCCGGCCGTGTCGCCACCGGCCAAACCGGTGAGACGGGCTCGGTCCAGCCGCCGGCCGTGATGCGGGCCGGGCCGCGCCCTTGCCTGTGCACCGCGGGCGCTCTAGCGTGCCAGACATCGTGTGCCAGTTCGGCGGACGTCCGGTGGACAGGAGTCGCCCATGCGCAAGCGCCTGCTCTCCCTGCTGATGGTCGTGGTGTTGCCGGCGGTCGCGGCGGCCGCACCGAGTCCGGCCAGCGCCTCCGCCGGCGGTCTCGTTCGGCTGTCCGGCTTGCAACAGCCGGCCTGGGTGATCCGCGATGTCGATGGCATCGCCCACCTGCGCGCGACGAACCAGCACGACCTGTTCTTCCTGCAGGGTTGGGTGCACGCCAGCGACCGGCTGTTCCAGATGGACGTCCTGCGCCGGCAGGCCTCGGGCACGCTGGCCGAACTGCTCGGCCAGGCGGCGCTGCCCGGCGACGTGGAGACCCGGACCATCGGGTTACGCCGGGCCGCGGAGCGCAGCCTACCGGTGCAGTCGCCCGAGGGCCGGGTCGCTTTGGACGCGTACGCGGCCGGGGTCAACGCATGGGCGGCGACGCATCCGTTGCCGGCGCAGTACGCGGCCCTGCGGCTGACCGCTTTCGCGCCGTGGACGCCGGTGGACAGCGTGGTCATCGGCAAGGCGATCGCGTTCAACCTCTCCTTCGACCTGGACATCGACCTCACGGTCATCGCGCAGACGTACCAGGCGGTCGGTGCCGCGGCCGGCTTCGACGGCGCCGCGCTGTTCCGCGAGGACCTGTTCCGCACCCAGCCGTTCAGCGACGCGTCGACGGTGCCCGATGCGACCGCCGCCCCGGCCGCGACCGCGCACCGGACGGCCGCCGCGCCGGCCGCGGCCGAGCGCGCGTTGCCCGCCGTCGCGGTCAAGCTGGCCAAGGACTACCAGGCACGGGTGGCGAGTACCCCGTTCCTGGCCCACGCCGCGGACCGATCGTTCACCCTCGGCTCCAACGAGTGGGCGATATCCGGCCGGCACACCGCGACCGGCACACCGATCCTGGCCAACGATCCGCACCTTGCCCTCGACACGCCGGCCACGTTCTACCCGATCGCGCTGCACTCGGGCGCGCTCGATGTGCAGGGGGAGAGCTTCGCCGGCACGCCGTACGTGGTGCTCGGGCAGAACCGGCGGATCGCGTGGGGCGCCACCACGAACCCGATGGACGTCACCGACACGTTCATCGAGCAGGTGCGCCCGGACCCGACATCGCCCAGCGGGCTGTCCACCGTCTACAAGGGACAGCTTGAGCACGTCCTGGCCGTGCCGGAGACGTTCCGGGCCAACGCCCGGGTACCCGGGCAGCACGACACCATCGTGACCGTGCCGCCGGGCGGCGGCATCCCGCCGGTGACGCTGATCGTCCCGCGCCGCAACAACGGGCCGATCGTCTCGCTCGCCGCCGCCGCCGGCCGGGCGCTGTCCGTGCAGTACGCCGGCTACTCGCCGACCCGCGAGCTGGACACGTTCCGGCTGTTCAACGAGGCCAGCAACCTCGACGACTTCCGGCAGGCGCTGACCTACTTCGACGTCGGCTCGCAGAACTGGGCGTACGCCGGCGTCGACGGGCACATCGCGTACTTCACCAGTGGCGAGCTGCCGCTGCGCGAGGACCTCCAAGCGGGTACGGTGCACGGGCTCCCGCCGTACTTCCTGCGGGACGGGACCGGCGGCAACGAGTGGCTTCCGGCCACCACGCACCAG
>DASRRF010000369.1:0-8394 GCA_035695905.1 Micromonosporaceae bacterium
CGGTCCCGCGTTCGCCATCGCCAGCAGGTACGGCCGGTCGAACCCGAGGTCCGGGTGGAACTCGTCCTCGAACGTGTACCCGGGTCCGCCGCGACCGGTGCCGGTCGGGTCGCCACCCTGGATCATGAAGCCATCGATCACCCGGTGGAACTGGGTGCCGTCGTAGTACGGGCCGCTGCCCTTTTTCTGGTTCCGGGGATCGACGTACTCCTTCGTACCCTCGGCGAGCTCGACGAAGTTCCGTACGGTCTTCGGCGCGTGGTCGGGGAAGAGCTCCAACCGGATCGGGCCGGCGGTGGTGTGCAGTATGGCAAACATCGCATCGGTCACATTGCCCATCCTCGCATGTAGCCGTTCCGGTGGTGCGCAGCTACCCGAAGGGGGAGGATGGCGGAGGAAAGCGCCACAGGGAGGTGGATGGTGTACGGACTTCGACGGCCGACCAAAAGCCATGGCCAGCTTGCCCGTAGCGAGCTGGGAGAGAGTTTCGATCACCTGAGGCAAGCCGCCACCCACGCCGCGGGGGGCATCGGTGCGAGCGTCAATCCGTCCCGGGTTCGCGGGGCGGCCTCCCATGGATGGGAATCGACGGTGGCCGCGTTCGCGCCGGTCGCCGCGGCGGCGAGGGATGGTGCCCGCCAGGCGCAGAAGGCGCAGGCGAAGCAGCTCAAGAAGCTCAAGAAGGAGATGGGTATGTCGCGTCGCAAGCGGTGGCCGGTGCTGGTCGGCCTGTTGGCCGCGGGTGCCGCGGTCGGTGCGGCCGGAGCGATGGTCGCTCGCCGCCGCAGGCAGCAGAAGTGGGACGAGTACGACTCGATGAGCGCCGACGCCAAGTCCATGGTGGACTCCGCGAAGAGCTCGTTCGACAAGGCGACCGACTCCGCGTCGCGTAGCCTGGACCGGGCCGCGGACAAGGTGGCCGACAAGGCCGACCACGGCCTCGACCGCGCCCAGCGCGGCCTGGACCGGGCCACGGAGAAGGTGGACCGGGCCGCGGGCAAGGTTGCCGACAAGGCCGACCGGGCCGCGGAGACGGCCGACGATCTGGTCAGGCCGTCCAAGAACAGCCGCGGCTAGCTCGCCCATTGCGATCTTGGAATCCTCATACCCTCTATGGGGTGTGAGGATTCCAAGATCGGGCAAACAAGGCGCTCAGAGCCAGCCGGCGCGGCGGAAGAAGCGGTACAGCACCAGCGAGGCGCCCAGCATCAGGGCGAGGACGACCGGGTACCCGTACCGCCAGTCCAGCTCCGGCATGTAGGTGAAGTTCATGCCGTACACCCCGGCGATCGCGGTCCACACCGCGGCGATACCGGCCCACGCGGCGATCTTGCGCATGTCGTTGTTCTGGTCCACCGTGACCTGGGCCAGCCGGGCCTGCAGGATCGAGTTGAGCAGGTCGTCGAACGCGGCCACCTGCTCGACCGTACGGGTCAGGTGGTCCTGCACGTCCCGGAAGTACCGCTTGACCTCCCGGGGTACGTCGGACTGCTCGGTGACCAGCGTGTTCAACGGCCGCTGTAGCGGTACCACGGCCCGCTTGAACTCCACCAGCTCCCGCTTGAGCTGGTAGATCCGTTGGATCCGGCCGATCCCGCCGGCGTTGCGGGAGAACACGTCCTCCTCCACCGCGTCGAGATCCTGCTCGACCGCGAACCCGACGTCGATGTAGAGGTCCACCACCGCGTCGCAGACCGCGTACGCCACCGCCCACGGCCCGTGCCGCATCAGGTCCTGCTTCGCCTCCAGGTCGGCCCGGACCGGGGCGAGCTTGCAGGCGTCGCCGTGCCGCACGGTGACTACGAACTGCGCTCCGATGAACAGCATCAGCTGCCCGGTCTCGACCACCTCGGTGGTCTCGGTCAGGTCGCCGTGCCCGACATACCGGGCGGTACGCATGGCCAGGAACGACACGTCGCCGAAGTGCTCGAGCTTCGGCCGCTGCCCGCCGGTGACCGCGTCCTCGGCGGCCAGCTCGTGTAGCCCGTACGCCGCGGCGACGCCGGACATCTCCAGGTCGGTCGGCTCGTGCAGGCCGAGCCAGACGAACGCGTTGTCCCGCTGCCGCGCTTCGGTCAGCGCCTGCGCGTAGTCCCGGGTACCGGGCTGGCGTACCCCGTCGACGTAGAGCGCGCAGTCGACGATGGCGCTGCGATGGGGGGTCGGCGTACCCGTCGCCGTACTCCCGTCCGAGGTCCAGATCCGGGAGACCGCACGCACCGGAGCGGTCCACGCGCGGGACAGGCTCCTGCTCTGGTCGTCACTGCGCTTGCGCTCGGTCACCGCCCGCCTCCTCCGGATCGGCCCGCCTCCCCCGGGTCGGCCCCGTGAGGGAGCCTACGCGCAGGAAAGGCCGTGGTGATCGAGGTCGGCGCCGGGTGGACCGGCCGCTTTGGGGGGGTGGGGCGAGCGGCCCACCCGGCGCCTTTTGGGGGGCGGGGGGTAGTGCTTTTGTCGAGACAGTGGACGTGCCTGCATAGCAAGTACGTGGGCAGAATTGTGATCCGTTCCGGCCGGGCGCGGTGCCCCAACTCCGCGTTGCCATGCCGGGTGTCAAATATCTGACACTTAATGTCCCCTTACGGCGCCTACCGCAGCGGCCAACCGGCGTACTCCCTCGACGATCTGGTCCGGACCGACCGCCGAGTACGCCAGCCGCAGCGCGTGGTGCCCGCCCTCCAGGAGGAAGTCCGTACCCTTCACCACGGCAACCCCGCGCGCCTGCGCGGCCGGGGCCAGCGCCGCCACATCGATGTCCTCCGGCAGCTCCACCCAGAGGAAGTACCCGCCGTCCGGATCGGTGAACCGTACCCCCGCAATGTGCTCGCGCAGCGCCTCGCCGAGCAGCCTGGCCCGCTCCGCCAGCGCGGCACGGACGGTGGCGATCGAGCGCTCCAGGTGACCGAGTACGCAGAACTGGTAGACGGTGGCCTCGCTGAGCATGCCGGGGGAGATGTACGTGTTCGTCGCCTGCCGGGCGAGTTCCGCGATCAGGCCGGCCGGCCCGATCAGGTAGCCGACCCGGACCCCGGGACAGACCGTCTTGGTGAACGAAGAGGCATGCAACACGGAGGCGTCGAGGGAGAGCAGCGAGGGCAGCGCGTCACCGCGGAAGCGGATCTCGGCGTACGGGTCGTCCTCGAAGAGCGTGAGGTCGAACTCCCGGGCCAGCTCGATGAGCTGGTGCCGCTTGGCCAGCGACAGGGTGACCCCCGCCGGGTTCTGGTAGTTCGGGATCAGGTGCGCCAGCTGCGGGCGAACCCCGGACTCGAGCAGCTTGCGCAACTCGTCGACGTCCAGGCCGTCCGGCTGCAGGCTCACCTGGTGTACGGCGGCGCCGAGCGCGCGCAGGCTGAGCAGGGTCCGGTCGTACGTCGGCTTCTCGACCACCACGTCGCCGCCGGCCCGGACAAGGTGCTGGAAGAGGAACGCGTCGGCCTGCAACGAGCCGTTCGTCAGCAGTACCCGGTCGGCGCCGACGCCGTGCCGGTCGGCGATCCATTCGCGCAGCGGCTCGTACCCGTATCCGGTGCCGTACCCGGTGACCCCGGCCGGATCCGCCTCGAGCGCGCGTACCGCGGCCGCCTTCAAGCCCTCGACGTCGATGATGTCCAGCGACGGCGCGCCGCGCGCGAACGAGATCGGTTGCTGCATGCGCAGAGCCTATGTCACAGCGCCTTCCCGACCGGGAGCACCCGGCTGGTCCACCATTCGAGTTCGACCGGATCGTGCGTCTTGGACCAG
The DNA here is from genome assembly GCA_035695905.1 of Micromonosporaceae bacterium. GTDB lineage: Bacteria > Actinomycetota > Actinomycetes > Mycobacteriales > Micromonosporaceae > EFPC-2. Next base: position 3,745 of record DASRRF010000369.1, read on the forward strand.
CCGAGCTGAACGAACGCGCCGAGCAGCGCAAGCTCGAGCTGCCGGTCCCACCAGTCCATAGTGGACACACCATGTCGCTCCAGCGCGGCGCGCACCGCGGTCGCGGCGTCCTCTTTGGACTCCGGCAGCCGGTCGCAGTTCACCGCGAGGTACCAGCCGACGTCCACGCACGGCCCGTCCCGGCCGGGCCAGCCCCAGTCCAGCAACACCGTACGGCCGTCCACTGTGGACCCGAGGTTGCCGTACTTCCAGTCACCATGGATCAGCGTGGCCGGCGTCTCGGCCAGCGCGCGGACCAGCGGCGCAGGGTCGGTGGCCAGGGCCAGGGCGAGGTGGTACGCCTGCGGCGCGGCCTCGCGCAGCGCCGCCCATCCGTTGGGTACGTACTCGGGGATCGGGTCGTGGTGGCCGGCCGCCGCCTCCCGGGCGGACATCGCCGGGGTGAGCGCCGTGTACCGTGCGCCCGGCGGCAGCAGGCCGGGATGCGCGTCCTTGTCCCAGAACGTCGCGTGCATCGCCGCCATGTGCTCCAGGAACGCGCGGTGTTGCGCGAACGGGATGACACTCGAACCCGTGGGTACCAGCGCCGGGCCGGCGTCGCGCATGAGGATCGCGCAGTGCCCGGTGGCCGGGTCGTACGCCATAGCCACGATCGTGTGATCGATGACCGGCGGAAGCTCGTCGAGGAGACCGGTCTGCCACATGATCGCGGCCCGCGGCAGCGCCCCGTCCACCCCGTCGTCGAGCGCCCGCATGATCCAGTCAAGATCGTGACCGATGTGCTTGAGGACGTACGGCTGGCCGTCCACGAGTACCCGTTCGAACGGCGAGCCGGACAGCGAGTCGGCGTTCTTCGTGAGCGGCTCGCGGGTCACCACCCGCCCGCCGGCCATCGCACGCAACAGCTCGTCGACCGAGCCGTGCAGCTCGCGCACCACGGGTCAGACGGCGGCCGGCGCCTGGGACAGGGTCCAGGCGCGCAGGATGTCCCGGACCGAGATCACCCCGAGTACGTCGTCATCCGCGATCACCACGAGGTGCCGGAACCCGCCGCGGACCATCGCCGCCGCGGCCTCTTCCAGGGTCCACTCCGGACCGGCGTACACCACGTCCCAGGTGATATGGGAGGTCGTGCGCTCAACGTCCGGATCGAGCCCACGGCCGATCGCGTTGAGCATGTCCCGTTCCGTGATGATCCCGACGCCCTCGCCCTCGGGGTCGATCACGACGGCCGAGCCGACCCGGCGCGCCGCCATCAGCGCGGCGGTCTGCCGGAGCGTGTGCTCCGGACCGACCACGAGGACCGGCTTGCTCATCGCTTCGCTTACCTGCATAGCGCATCACCCCTGGAAGGCCGCTGTACGGACATCCTACGGTGATCGGGTGACGGTGGGACCCCTTCAGTGCGTGGGTGCGTTGGTAGTGGACGATTACGGGCGGATCTTCGTACAGCGCCGGTCCGCCGACCGATCCCTGTTTCCCAGTACCTGGGACGTGGTCGGCGGGCACGTGGAGCCCGGCGAAACCGCCCACGAGGCGCTGCGCCGCGAGGTGGCCGAGGAGACCGGCTGGCGGGTGACCGAGGTGCTCGCCCTGGTCGGCGAGTACGCGTACCGCGGCGACGACGGCATCGACCGGCAGGAGACCGACTACCTGGTACGGGTGGCCGGCGACCTGACCCGGCCGCGGCTGGAACCCGATACGCACACCGAGTTCCGCTGGCTCGGTCCGGACGAGCTGGACCTGCTGGACCAGGCGGACGCCACCCAGGGGCTGATCCGGCAGCTGGTCACCGACGGGTTCGCGGCGGTACACCGGACCGTGCCGGTCGGCCTCGCGCCGGCCCGGTTCGCGGCGCTGGTGGCACCCGCGATCGACCGGGCCTTCATCGACGGGATGGCCGTGGCGCGGGAGGGCGGCGGGCGGGACGTGACGCGCGCGCACGGCCCCGGTGCCGGCGCGCTGCTGGTCGAGTTCCGTACCGCCCTCGGCCGCCCCGGAAGGACCATCACCCCGCAGGAGTACGGCGGGATCACGCGCTACCGCGACCCGCGGGAGTTCCGCGCCCAGCTCGCCGAGCAGGCGGCGTTGGGCTGGATCGAGCTCGACGGGGACGGCGGTTTCCGGGCCTCGGCGAAGGGCTTGGCGTTCCTGTCCGACCTCTGGGCGGCGCAGGGCACCGCGCTGGACGGGGTATGGACCGATCCCGGCGTGGTGTCCCGGCTGGTACTCGCCACCGGCGCCGTACTCGACGCCGCTGTCGCTACCGGTGGCCCCGCGCTGCGCGCCACCACCCCGATCCACGAGCCGCCCGGCGCCCGGCCGACCGCGGTACTGCTGAACCGCCTGGGCACGCTGCGCTACCACCGGGCCGACGCGCACGCGGCGGCGTGGACCGCGGCCGGGCTGACCGCCGCGGAGGTCCAGGCGATGGCCGGCGGACCCGTCCGCGCGGCGGTCGAGGCGGACACGAATGCCCGGGCGGCTGCGCCGTACACCCGAATGAGCCTGGACGCGAGGCTGAGCCTGCTCGCCGACCTCGCCGCCCTGCCGGGTCAGGGTAGAGACTAGATCCATGCCTGAGCTGCCCGAGGTGGAGGCGCTCGCCGCCTACCTGCGCGAGCGCGCCGCCGGCCACGTGGTCGAGCGCGTCGACGTCGCGGCGATCAGCGCGCTGAAGACGTATGACCCGCCGGTCTCCGCGGCGGCCGGCCGGAAGATCATCGGTGCCGGCCGGTACGGCAAGTTCCTCGACATCCAGCTCGACGGGGACCTGCACCTGGTCGTGCACCTGGCCCGGGCCGGCTGGCTGCACTACCGCGACGCGCTGGCGCCGGCCCCGCTCAAGCCCGGAAAGGGGCCGATCGCGCTGCGGGTGCGGCTGGACGACGGCTCCGGCTTCGACCTGACCGAGGCGGGTACCCAGAAGAAGCTCGCCGCGTACCTGGTCACCGATCCCCGGCAGGTGCCCGGGGTGGCCCGCCTCGGCCCGGATGCGCTGGACGTGGATGCGGAGCTGTTCGCCGAGCGGCTGCGCGGCCGGCGCGGGCAGGTCAAGGGCGTGCTCACCGAGCAGGAGGTGCTGGCCGGGGTGGGAAACGCGTACTCCGACGAGATCCTGCACGCCGCGCGGCTGTCGCCGTTCGCGCTGAGCAATCGGCTCAATGACGAGCAGATGACCCGGTTGTACGAGGCGACCCGCCGGGTACTGACCGACGCGGTGGCTCGATCGGTGGGGCAGAAGGCGGCGACGCTGAAGGGGGAGAAGCGCTCCGGTCTCGTGGTGCACAACCGGGCCGGGCTACCGTGCCCGGTGTGCGGCGATACCGTGCGTGAGGTTTCCTTCGCCGACTCGAGCTTGCAGTACTGCCCGACCTGCCAGACCGGCGGCAAGCCGCTCGCCGATCGACGCTTGTCCCGCCTCGTGCGGTGAGACTACCCTCGGGCGGTCGGCGGTCCGGTACGTGTTGCCCGTGCATACAGAGCTGCCATGGCAGACTGTAGTCGCGAGCGACGCACCGGATCGTCCAGTGCTCGACGCGATGGTGAGTTCCACGGATGATCTTGTGTGTTGCAGACGATCGGGCATGGCGCGCCGGTAGCAGGCGCGGCGGGAGGACGCGCGCACGGTGACGACCAGCCTGGATCCGCCCGCCACCAAACCGCCGACCCGTGGAGTCAGAACGACGGTGCAGTACGCCGAGAGCCCCGAGGAGATCCCGGCGGCCAACGGCGTGCTCCGATCCGCGTGGGGTCGTTCGCCCCGGGTGTCCACCTGGCACCGGCCGTACATCGCGATGCTGGTGCTGCTCGACTTCACCGCCGCGGCGCTGGCCAGCCTGACCGCGATCTCGCTGTACGCGCGGGCGGTCTCCGGCTTTCAGGTCGGTCAGCGCGGTTCGGCGCTGTTCTACGTCATGGCGTACGTCTTCCTCCCGGTCTGCTGGCTGGTCGTGCTCTGGGGTACCGGCGCGTATGACCGCCGCTACCTGGGCATGGGTACGGACGAGTTCAAGCGGGTGTTCCGCGCCGCGTTGACCGTGGTGGCCCTGGTGTCGTTCGTGGCGTTCAGCACGAAGACCGACTTGTCTCGTATGTCTGTCGCCACCGCGCTGGTCGGTGCGCTGCTCTACATCCTGCTCGGGCGCTACCTCGCCCGGCAGGCGCTCTACACGATCCGCCGGCAAGGCCAGGCCGCGCACCGGATGCTGCTGGTCGGCACGCTGCCCGAGGCGCTCGAGGTCTACACCGCGGTCACCCGGAACCCGGCCGTCGGCATGGTCCCGGTCGCGGTGCATCTCACCGACGGGTACGCGGCACGCCGGCAGACCTCGCCCATCCCGGTGTACGCGGGCCGCGATGTGCTCTCGGTCATGCGCGAGGTCGGCGCGGACACGATCGCGGTGTGCGGCTCGGTGAGCGCGCAGCCCGGCGAGCTGCGCCGGCTGGCGTGGCAGCTGGAGGGCACCGGGGTGGACCTGGTGGTCGCGCCCCAGCTGACCGACATCGCCGGACCCCGGGTACACATCCGCCCGGTCGAGGGCCTGCCGCTGCTGCACGTTGAGGAGCCCAAGCTCTCCGGCCCAGCCTGGCTGTTCAAGACCGTGATGGACCGGCTCGCGGCCGGGCTCGGCCTGCTGCTGCTGTCGC
>DASRRF010000370.1:0-2323 GCA_035695905.1 Micromonosporaceae bacterium
ACGACAGCACGCCGGCCAGCAGCGCGCCGGTGGAGGCGAGCGCGGACAGCGCGGAGGCCTGCTCCGGCCGTACCAGGCCGACGATCCGGGTGAGCAGCGGGCTGAACCCGAACGCGTGCCCGGCCCCGGCCACGAACAGCAGCGGTACCGAGGCGAGCCGCGGCCAACCGTCCCCGGCGAGCACAGCCAACGCACCAGCGGCCGCGGCGAACGCGAGCGGCCCGGCGACCGGCAGCCCGGCCCGGATCCGCCGGGGTACCCGGGACGCGCCGAGGCTGGCCGCGGCGAAGCCGGTGGCGTACGGCACGAACGAAAGCCCGGCGGCGAGCGGGGTGTAGCCCAGCCCGCCCTGCAGGTGCAGCGTGATCGCGAAGAGGAACGCCGCGTACGCACCCATCACCGCGAAGCACGCCAGCAGGCCGGGGCGTACCCCGGCGGGGCGGAGCACGGTCAGGTCGACGATCGGCTCGCTGGCCCGGCGGCGCTCGTACCAGAGGAAGAGCCCCAAGCCGGCCGCGCCTGCCGCCAGCGTCGGCCAGGTCCACACCGGCCAACCCCGTTCCCGGCCCAACGCGAGCGGCGCGACGACCGCGGTCATCCCGGCGGCGAGCAGGAGTACGCCGACCCGGTCGATCCGGTGGATAGCGGCCGCCGGGTTCGCCGGTACCGGCAGGCGCGCGCCGGCCACCAGCAACGCCACCCCGACGGGCACGTTGAGCAGGAACGCCGGGCGCCATCCCGCGCCGGCCAGGTCGGCGGTGACCACGATCCCGCCGACGATCTGCCCGAGGGCCACGCCGACCGCAAGGATCATCGAGTAGAGCGCGATCGCCCGGGCCCGCGCCGCGCCGGTGAAGGTGAGCTGGATCAGCGAGAGCACCTGCGGCACCATCAGCGCGGCCGCGGCGCCCTGCACCCCACGCGCCGCGATCAGCGCGGCCACGCCCGGCGCCGCGCCGCACGCCAATGACGCGAGCGTGAAGCCGGCGAGGCCGGCCAGGAACATCCGGCGGTGGCCGTACCGGTCACCCAGGCGCGCCCCGGTCACGATCAACGCGGCGAAGATGAGCAGGTACCCAGCGAGGATCAGCTGCAGCGCGGCGCCGCTAGTGTGCAGGTCGGCGCTGATCGACGGTCCCGCGACGACCACGATCGAGCCGTCCATGCTCGCCATCGCCTGGCCGACCAGGAGCACCACGAGCAGCCGTGCGGCCGGCGCAACACGGTGTACCGGCGAGGTCATTGAAGTGATCACTGCCACGTAGGCCAGGCTGCCCCGCCGACCGGGCGCCGTCTTGAACATCCTTGCGCCCCGAGTTCTGTCGTACCCCCGGAATACGGTTGGCCTCATGCGTACAGCGGTGGATCTCGCGGTCCGGCCCGACTTCGCCGTGCGCGCGGTGACCTGCCAGGACGACCACGCCGGCTGGTCCGCGCCGGAGTCGCCGGGCTGGTTCGGCGTGGTGCTGGTCCAGCGCGGCCGGTTCCGCCGGGCCAGCACCGGCGGAGTGGTCGAGGTCGACCCGACCGTGGGCTACGTCACCATGGCCGGCGATGAGGAGCGCTTCGCCCATCCGGCCGGCGGCGATGTGTGCACCTCGGTAACCATCTCGACGGCGCTGTGGCAGGACCTCACCGGGATCCGGCCATCGGCGCCGGCGGTGTACGTCGATGCCCGGCTGGAGCTGGCCCACCGCCGGCTGCTCAGCGCGGCGCGCGGTGGCGACCACGACTTTGCCGTGGCCGAGGAGCTGCTCGGCGTGCTCGCCGCCGCCGTCCGTACCGCCCCGGTGACGACCGGCAGCGACGCGCTGGCCGCGGCGGCCCGCGAGGCGATCGGCGCCGACCATCCGGCCGCCGGGGGTCTGGTGCCGCTGGCCCGCTTGCTCGGCGTCTCGCCGTACCGGTTGAGTCGGGCCTTCTCCCGCGGCGTCGGGGTGTCGCTGACCCACTACCGCAACCGGGTCCGGGTCGGCCGCGCGCTGGACCGGCTGGCCGGCGGCGAGCCGAGCCTGGCCGCGCTCGCGGCCGAGCTGGGCTTCGCCGACCAGGCGCACCTGGCCCGTACGGTGAAGGCGCACGCCGGGCACACCCCAGCCGCGTTGCGCCGGCTGCTCGCCTGATGCCGGCCGCACCCGTTACCCACGGGTAGGTGTGTCGATCGTCGCCCGCTGGCCTGGTCAACGTGACGAAGACCGCGCGAAGCAGGCAGGATGGGTAGGAACAGAACGCTCTCGACACCAGAGGAACGCCCGTGGCCACGCAACGCGATCCCGACTCCCGTCGTCGCCCGGTCATCAGCGACGGCCTGCCGAGCCAGCTT
>DASRRF010000371.1:0-2091 GCA_035695905.1 Micromonosporaceae bacterium
AACCCTGCCCTCAAGGCCGGCCGGGACTCCGTCGCCGTCGTCGGAGACCTGCAGGGTCGCCGCGGCGCCGTGCCGGATGACCGCCACCCACACCGTGCCGCCGCTGCCGGTATGGGCCACCGCGTTGTCCAGCAGTATCCACAGTAGACGGCGAAGTGCCTCCGCGTCGCCAAGGACGGCGACCGGCGCGCCCGCACAATGAATCTCGCGATCCGTGTGCAGTCCCCGGGCCTGCCGGCACACCTCGTGAGCGAGCGCACCAAGCTCCACAGTGGACATCGTCAGGTGCTGGCCGCCATCCGCGCGGGCAAGCGTCAACAGGTCGTCGACGAGCCGCGCCATCCGGGCCGCTTCCGCATCGATGTCGGCCAGCGCCGCGGTCCGATCCGCGTCCTTGGCCTCCGGATGGGTACGAAGGAAGCCGGCGTTGTTCCGAATCGTGGTCAACGGCGTACGCAACTCGTGCGACGCGTCCGCGGTGAACCGTTGCTGGGCGGCGAGCGCGGCGGCGATCCGTCCGTACGCCTCCTGCAGCCGAGCCATCATCGCGTTGAAGCTGGCGGTCAGCCGCCCCACATCATCCCGGCTGCGCACCTCGGGCAGCCGGCGGCCGAGGTCCGTGGACTGGCCGATCTCGTCCGCCATCGCGGTCAACTCCCGCAGCGGCCGCAGCGCCCGGCCGGCGACCAGCCAGATGCCGACCGACGCCGCGATGAGCGCGATCAGGTCGGAGAGGATGAGTACCGCGACGAGACCCCGGCGGTCGGTCTGTTGCCGGCGCAGCGACTGCGCGGCCACCACGAACCCGGACCGGCCCAGATCCGTACGCTGCCACGGCCGCACATACACCCGCAGCCGGAGACCCCCGGCGGCGACCGTCGCCGCGGCACGGCCGACCGAGCCGGCCCGGGTCAACACGCCGGCCGGGATCGTCGGCGACTGCCCGTCAACTCCGCCGGTGCTCGCGATGAGCTGGCCGTCGTTGTCGAGTACCAGCACGAAGATTTCATCGCTCACCGCGCCGTCGACCGGAGTCAACACCGGACCAGCCGGCTGCGACAGCCGGTCCGGCGGCGCGCTGGCCAGCCCGTCCAGCGCGCTCGCCGCCCGGGTCGCCAACTCCTTGTCCTGCGTCTGTGGCACGCTGCCGAGGACCAGAAGTCCAAAGAGGACAGAGATGACAGCGAGGACGAGCGCGACCACGCCGAGCCCGTACAGCGTCACCCGGGTGCGGATCGCGGCCATCAGGCGCCTCGCAGCACGTAGCCGACACCGCGTACGGTGTGCAGCAGCCGCGGCTCGCCGGCGGACTCCAGTTTCGTCCGCAGGTATCCAATGTAGACATCCACGACGTTCGTTGTGGACGGGTTGCCGCCGCCCCACACGGCATCGAGCAGCTGCTGGCGGGTGAGCACCTGGCGCGGGTGGCGCAGGAAATGGCGCAGCAGATCGAACTCGAGCGCGGTGAGCTCCACCGAACGCTTGCCGCGCCGTACCTCCCGGGTGCTCTCATCGAGGCCGAGGTCCGCCAGGGCCAACCGCCCCGCGGCCTTGACGTCCGCGGGGCGACGCCGCAACAACGCCCGTACCCGGGCCAGCAACTCCTCGTACGCGAACGGTTTGACCAGATAGTCGTCCGCGCCGGCGTCCAGCCCGGTGACCCGATCCATGGTGGCATCTCGCGCGGTCAGCATCAGCACGAGCGAACCCGCGCCCGCCGCGCGCAGCGCCCGGCACACGCCGAACCCGTCGAGGCCGGGCAACATCACGTCGAGGACCACGAGATCGGGTACGTCACGCAGCGCGGCGGCGAGCGCGGCCGGCCCGTCGCCGACGACCGTCACGTTGTGGCCGGCGTACTCCAGCGCCCGGCGTACGGACGCGGCAACCCGCCCGTCGTCCTCCGCGACGAGCACCTGAGTCATGCCCGACAGGCTAGTGTCTTGCGAAGATCAGTGGCGCAGCGCCGCCGGTGCATCCGCGGGCACCGCCGGGCGCCGCGGCAGCACCGGACCGACCCGGGTGTACGGCGCACCGAGCGGCGGGCGCGGATCCGGGTCGTCCCGGTTGGGCCAGAACGCCATCGCGCGC
>DASRRF010000372.1:0-1915 GCA_035695905.1 Micromonosporaceae bacterium
TCCGGCCACGCCTTCGTCATCGTGACGCCGGCATCGGTGCTCTTCCAGAGACCGGCCGTGGCGACCGCGACGAAGACCGTACCCGGCTGGGTGTGGTCCGGTGCGATGTCGGTCACCCGACCGCCCACATTGGACGGACCGACCAGGCTCCAGTTCGGGTTGACCAGACCGTGCAGCTCGTCGGGGATGGCCGCGGCCTGTTGGGCGGCGAAGTCGAGGTCGCCTGGGGTGATGACGTCGCCGGGGATCTGGCGCGAGTCGAGGTATCCGTCGCGCAGTTCGGCCTCCTCGGCGGCGTCCTCGTCCTCGCAGTTGGTACCGAATTCGGGATCATCCGCGTCGCACGCGGGAATGTCACTCACCGCCGAGCTCGGGGCGGCGAATGCGGCCACTGGTACGGCCAATGAGACGGGGAGCATGAGAGCCGCGGCAACCGTCAGCAGCCGCGCCGGATACCAGGGTACGTTGGTTCGTCCCACCTGTTCTCCTTCCCTACCGCAGGCGCACCCCAACCGGCACCGTGGCGTGGGATCGGCCGACCAGGCGTGGGGGTATGCCCGTCATCGTGGTGCGGCCAGCCTATGGGTGGCCCAAGATGACGGTCAATCGATGGCGGCGAGATCCAGCACCATCAGGCTGCCGTCGTCGCCAGGCCAGCTCAACACCGGACCAACCAGGTGGTACGGGGAGTACTCCGGCTTATCCTCGCGACGACTGCTGGCGCCACGATGCGTAGCATTGCTACGCTACGAAAGAGCCGTGTGCCCCAGGGAGGTGATCAGCGTTGCTCACCGTGACGGTCCTGGGCATTACGGCGCCGGATTCCCGGCCTCTGTTCGTCGCCGCGCTTGCGGTGCACGTTCTGGCCGGCATGACGAGCGTGGGTGCCGGAGGTCTCGCCGCCACCGCGCGCAAGGGACCCGGCCGGCACCCCCTAGCCGGCCGGGTCTACCTGTTCGGCCTGGCGGCCATCTTCGTGACCGCTTCAGTGATGGCCGCGATGCGCTGGCGGCATGACTGGCATCTGTTCGTCATCGCCACGGTAACCGCCGGCGCCGGCACCTTCGGTTACTTGGCCCGACGCCGCGCCCGACCCGGCTGGATGGTCTGGCACGGCTCGGCCATGGGTTCGTCGTACATCGCTCTGCTCACCGGGTTCTATGTGGACAATGGCCCGCAGTTGCCGGTGTGGGACCGGCTGCCGCACATCGCGTACTGGTTCCTGCCGGCTCTCGTCGGCGTGCCACTGATCGTGCGCGCGCTGTTCCACAACGGAGCACTACCGCGCAGCCGGCGATTACATGAAGTTGCGGGTGTGCAGCGCTGACAGCGCCGCCGCCTCGTCGGCCGGGAAGCCGAGGCGTTCCAGCCGGCGGCGCCGGCCGTCGTCCATGTCGCGCTCCAGTTGCTGGACGGCCGCGTAGCCGGCACCGACCGCGGCCGGCTCCCACGACCCCGCGGCGATCAACACCAGGGAGTCGAACACGTCTGCGTTCAGGCCCGCGGTGTCGCGCAGCGCGTCGTGCCGCCGTACGATCGCGGCCCGCAACCGGTCCTGCAGCCCAGCATCCACAGTGGACTGTTCGGCCAGGTGGGCCACGCCGAAGAGTACGTGACGGCGTTCGTCCTGCATCGCCAGCCAGGCGACCCGCCGGGTGACCGGATCCGGCCCGTACCGGACAAGGAAGCCGAGCAGATCCACGAAGCTGCCCTCGCCGAGCACCGACAGCAGGAACGAAGCGAGCGAGAAGTCGCTCTCGTCAACGAGGCTGAACAGCGACGCCCGACCCCCCGCCGACGAGCTGCCGAGCTCCTCGCTGCGTAGCAACGCCCGGCGGCGGAAGACCTCCATGTGCCGCGCCTCGTCCGCGACCTGCACGGCGAGCAGCTGCATGACCTCGCGGAAGTGCGGGTG
>DASRRF010000373.1:0-3095 GCA_035695905.1 Micromonosporaceae bacterium
CGGCGAGCCTGTCAGATCCGCCGAGCGCGGCGAAGATGGTTGTGCGCATGGTTCCTCCTTTGGATGGCGGGTTCGGCCTGACCAGGCCCTCCCGGTAAAAGCCACCTGGCGTTGTCCTTCCCGAATGCCGATCTGGCGGCCAGCACTCCCTACGGTGGCGGACCTGTCGCCGGACGGCCTGAGTAGCCGTTACTCAGAACTGGAGCCGGCAATGGGAGACCACGCTGAGCCGCGCGCGGCGCACCTATATCGACAAGAGGGGATCGGCGAAGAAGCGTCTGCGGTCTGCGTCGCAGCTCACCGGTGGGGCCAGAACTCGCTCAAACCAAGCCGGACAGAAGAGGGGTGGGGCCACGTCTCATCGGCAGGTGGGGCCACGTCTCATCGGCAGGTGGGGCCAGGGACGGCTCTCAGAGCCAGCTGGCCGATGCCCTTCACTCCACCGCCTTCGAGGACAAGGTCCGCCTTGAGCTCCGCGTCTGGCATCGGCCACCTCCTGTAATCGCGACCCAACCCACGGTGGATCACGTCACGGTCTACCGCTGGGTGCGCCGGTTCGCGCCGCTGCTGGCCGAGGCGGCCCGGCCGTGCCGACACGCGGTCGGTGACCGCTGGCAGGTCGACGAAACGTCGGTGAAGGTCGGCGGCCGGTGGCGGTATGTCTACCGGGCCATCGACCAGTTCAGCCAGGTCATCGATGTGTTCGTGTCCGAGCGGCGGGACGCCGCGGCGGCGCGCCGGTTCTTCGACCGCGCCATCAGTCCGACCCTGGTGACACCGTCCGAGGTGGTCACCAACAAGGCAGCGGTGTACCCGAAGGTCCGCGGCGAGCTGGTACCGGCGCCTTGGCATCGCACCGACCGGTACGCCAACAACCGCCTCGAAGCCGACCACGGTCAGCTCAAACGACGCCTGCGGCCGATGCGCGGAGTCAAGACCGACCTCGGCGCCAGAGTGGTCATCGCCGGCCACGCGTTCGTCCAAACGTCCGGCGCGGCCATTACGAACTGGCCGTCGACGCACCAGCCCAACTGCGTCTCGCAGTCGCCTTCGACCAACTCGCCCGGCAGCCGGACCGGCGAAAGGGCACGCCGTACTGGCGAGGTTGGAGATCAAGCTCGTCGGGGCCAGGCCCGCCTGGTCGTCGGCCCCGACCAGGCCTGATGACCTGCCGGACCGGCCTGGTCGGGGCAACAGACATATGGCGGACGACCCCGCCACCAGAAGTGGCCCGAGGACGGGCAGACGGGCGCTGTCGACCGTTGAGCCGGAGAGAATGGGTGTTCAGGTACCGGACGAGGAGGACACGGTTGCAGCATCAGACGGAGGGTCCACTACCGGAGGAGCAGCAAGTCCTCCTGCAGGCGGTGTACGACGAGTTCAGGCGACGTGCCGACCGGCCCACCTTCGCCGAGCTTGACAGGAGACGACGAACCTTCCCATAACGGCATGTGGGATCTACCTCTCGGTCCCCGTGATCCGCAGGCGGCCGGCTCGGCACGGCGACGGGCATCCCCGGGACCGCGGTGCGGGCCAGGGATGCGCACGGTTTCCGCAGGGGTGGCGAGATCGCGGCCAGCGGCTAGCTGATGTCGACGGGGGTGACGGCCGAGTGCTCGCCGGTGCCGGCGCAGTACGCGAGTACTTGATAGGTGGCCGGGCGGGGCGGCGGGGTCGGCCCATTGCTCGGTCGCGGTGCCGATGACGAGGCCGGCCCGGTCGAGCAGGTGCACCTCGCCGGCAAGGGTGTTCTCGACCATGAGGAAGGCTTGCACGGCCACTGCGCCAGCCGGCGCCTGGGCCGTGTAGGCGCTGGTCATCCAGCCGGTTGTGGCGTCTACGGTGGCGGTGTTGGCCGACGCGAGGCGGCTGACCGTGCCGTTGGCGAGGGTGAACGCGAGTCCGGCCCGGACGCGGCAGTTGGCGCTGCCGGCTTGAACGAGGCGACCGAGGTGTAGGCGGCGCCGGGAGTGACGGGGAGTTGGCGGCTGTAGGCGCTGATCTGGCCGGCGTCGGCGGAGGTGAGCGCGAGGGAGGCGCCGCCGATGGCGCCGGCGGTGCCGTTGCGCGCGAGGGTGGTGCGTGGTCCGGGGTCCAGCCAGCGGTGTCGGTTTCGAAGCCGGCCTCGGCGTTGTGAGCAGGTTGGCCGGGATGGCCGCGCTGCCGACCGGCAGGTCGGCCACCGGGCGGCCGTCGCGGTAGACGCGGTACCCGCCGATCGGCAACCCGGCGAGTGGGTAGGACTCGTTCCAGGTGAGCGTGGTGCGGCCGGCCGCGGCGAGCCCGGCGGGCCTCCAGAGCCGCTGCGGCATAGCGGTAGAGGTAGCCGGCGACGCCGGTAGCGGCGTTCGGCGGCGCTTGTCCGGCCGGGGGTCCATCACCAAAGTGGTGGCCGTGATCCCGCTGCCACGGAGGTTCACATTCGGCGGCAGCCGCAGGCGCTGGCAGCTGGCGAGTCTCAGCAGCAGCCTGGACGCTGGGGGCGGTCTCGAGGCGAACGACCCGGACACGATCCTGGCAACACTGGCGGAGGCGTTCGAAGACAACGAGGCTGCGGCGGCACCGTTGGAGGTTTCCGGTGATGAAGTATCTCTCGTCGTTCTCGTGCCTGCCGAGGATGCCGTGCCCCAGACCAAGCCTGCAACCACCTCGGCCGGCAACCTGACCTTGAAGAGACTGACTAAGCCGGAAGCGGCCGAGTGGTACCGAGCTCTTGTATGTGGCTACGTGCCGGCCACAGTCAAGGAGGCCTTCGCCGTAGCGCCCCGTTTGCTCGCGTCGATGTGACGCCGCAAGGCGTTCTCGACCACCTCCCCGAGATTCCGCCGGAGCGGCCAAGGTCAGAGCCACGTCACCGGAACTTCCTCCCGCCTGAGCCTTACGCCCCGCGTTCCTCCGGGTCTTGGCCCGGGGCAGATCTTCCGCCATCGACGGGTATCGCCCCTGGCGAGCGGAAGCCGCCCAGGCCGCGGGTCGCTGCGCCCGCGCCCAAGCACCGACCGGTGGTCGCCGGTATTGAGGCACCTGCGGAGGCACCCGACGCGACGGAGCCCGTCGCGCGACCTGCTTAGCCTCGGCCGCGGCGTGACCGGTCA
>DASRRF010000374.1:0-2447 GCA_035695905.1 Micromonosporaceae bacterium
CTCCGTCCAGTTCGGACCGGGCACGCCGGGCGTCGAAGGTGTGCGCATCTCGGTCGGCAACGGGTCGTCGTCGTGGCGGTCCACCGGCTCGCTGGCGGCCGGTACCGGCCCCGGAGCCCAGGTCGTGCTGACCGCCACCGCGGAGGCGATCCGGACCGAGAACCACGGCACCGACGCGGAGCCGGACGAGGTCGAGATCCCGTTCACCGCCACCCGGCAGGTCACCGTCGTCACCGAGCATTCGTTCCCGTCCGTCGGGTTCGACCCGTACCCGCACGACGTGACGCCGGCCACGCCGCCGTACCAGCTCGCGTTGACCGGTACCGCGACCGACGTGCAGTCGGGGATCGTGTCGGTGCAGGCGCGGGTCGACAACAACACCCCGGTCGCGGCGCGTAACGTGTCTGGGGACTGGTCGCACTGGGCGGCGGACCTGCCGGTGCCGGTGGGCGACCACACGATCCGGGCCGACGCCACCGATGGTCTCGGCAACGTCGGTAGCTGGTCGGACACGATCACGGTCAAGGCGAACATCGAGCCGACCCCGCTGGAGCAGGCGTTCGCGGTGACCAGCTACCTGAAGGAGCTGCTCGGCACGGCATCGCGGTACCTGCGGCTGGACGGCGCGAGCACCGGACCGTCCACTGTGGATCTCGCGGGCCGCCTGCACCAGCCGCTGGACCGGGTGGTCCAGCCGGCCAACTTTACACCGGCCACAGTGGACGTTGCACAGGCCCGGGTCGGGGTCGAGGTGCTGCGCGGGACCCTGGTACCCCCGGCGCCGGCCGCGCTGGACCAGAAGTACCGCGCCCAGGCGTACGAGGCGATCCTTCGCGAGCTCGGCACGTCCTCGGAGGAGCTGCGGCTGGCCCGCACCGGAGACAGCCGGACCCGGCGGGATCTGGCCGCGCGGCTCGGCATCGGGCTGGAGGCCACCCGGCCCGACCGGCTCGACGTGCTCACCATCTCCCCGGACGCGATCACCGATGCCCAGCTGGAACAGCTGCTCGGCTACCGGTCCACCACCCCGTTCGACCCGCTCGCCACGCCCGCGCCGGCCGCGGTGCCGCAGTGGCAGCAGGACGCGCTGCAGTCCGTGTGGCAGCAGGCGGACGAGGTACAGCGGGACCAGATCGACGCGCCGTACCCGGTCATCGACCCGGATGTGATCAGCGAGGGGCACATCCGCAACCACGGCGCCGCCGATCCCGCCCACACGCTGTGGGCACAGCGGCACACGTTCATCGCGGCCCAGGTGACCGACGTCTCCCAGCGGTTCAGCGGCTCCGCCCGTACCGCCGCCGGGTTTGACCCCGCGTTGAGCGGAGCGGGACTCACCATCGACCTGGCCGCGTTCGCGGCCCGGGACCGGGCCGGCGACGACATCTCGATCGAGGTGTCCGCGCTCGGCCTGACCCTGGAGGCGTTCCGCTTCCTGGCCCGGATCCGCGAGCTGCTCGCCGCCGGCACGGTGACCGAGAGCGAGTGGCAGGACGTCATATCGATCGTCGTCCAGGTGCGCAAGCGCCGGGCGTTCGGCACCTGGCGGCATGAGGAGAAGCAGTCCGGTGTCGTGCTGCAGCCCAGCGCGTTCGTGGCCGAGTCCGCCGACGACCCGGTCGCGTTCACCGGACCGCTGCGCTGGCGCGCCGACTGGTCGACGCTGGCGGAGTGGCGCCGCACCCTGATCGCCCGCCGGCGGCAGTCGGACGCGGCCGATGCCGGGTACCGCGCCGTCGTTGACGCGGCGGAGAAGGAGGTGCTGCCGGCCCTGCGTGACGCCCTGCTCGCCGAGGTTGGCGCGCGCAGCGCCCCGCCGCAGTCCGCGGAACAGGCCGCGGAGCGGCTGTCCCGGGAGCTGTCGCTGGACTTCCGGGCCGCACCGGGAACCCGTACGACGCGGGTCGGCCAGGCCGTCGACTCGCTGCAGAGCCTGCTGGTCGCCGCACGCTCGGGCGCCTTGCCGGCGGCGGCCGGGGGGCACTCGGCCACGATCAGCGACGAGGTGTCGTTCGACCTGGAATGGGCCTGGCTGGAGACGTACACCCGGTGGCGGGCGGCGATGCAGGCCTTCGCGTACCCGGAAAGCCGGTTGCTGCCGGGCCTTTTCCTACCCGAGTCGGCCGGCGCCGATCGGGTGCTCGCCCCGACCGCGGCCTTCCTCACCTTCCTGTTCGGCGCCGACCAGATCTCCGGTCTGGTCAACCGTTCCCGGCTGACCCCGGACGAGGCGATCGCGCTGGCCCGCGACTACCTCGCGACGGTGAAGGCCGAGCTGGGTGTTGCGCTGACCGGCGTCGAGCTCACCAACCGGCGGCCCGACTCCGCCCTAGACGCGTACCGCGACCTGTGCACCCAACTCACCGCGGGGCCGACCCAGGAGCAGCAGATACCGCAGCACCTCCGGGAGGTGTTCTGGCTCGTTCCGGTGGCGCTGGGGCGCAAGC